>JAHEMX010000076.1 GCA_024643445.1 Desulfobulbaceae bacterium
TATTGGCCGCTGTTGTGTATGCGGTTTCGTCGAGAACCTCAAGTAGTCGCTGTAATTGGCCCGGTGAAAGATCTTCTGTTGTGGTGTTGTCAACCTTCGGTAATTTTACGGTAAAGGGCAGAACAGGGCATAGCCCCCGGTCTGTTCCAAAGCGGATTATACGGGTGAGCAGGGCGAGTATATGCTTGACCGTCTGCGGGCTCTTTTGTTTGAGCAGACGTACCCGTACCCGGTCAGCGCTGAGTTGGTCAATCTCTGAAGGTTGTTTATTACCGAAAGGGGGATGCAGGTATTTATCATATCGTCCCTGGTCGATCTTCTTTGATTTTCCATCTGGCCGGTGAGAAAAATATTCATCCTTGAGGGTGTCGAGCGTCCACACCTTTGCTCGGGCCTTGATTCGCTTTTCCCGGTTGGGTAGCTCATTCCCCTCAATCCTGGCCGCTCGAATGCGCGCAGCCTTCCCAGGGGTCATTCGATCACGGAATTGGCGGCCCGCCTTTTCCTCAGTTTCTTTACCATCCCGGCGATAACGGATATAGAAAATTTTCTCAGCCTGTTTTCCGCTGGCGTCTTTTCCTTCAATATAAAATACACCCGGATAATTCGTCTTTACTCTGTTTATGGCGGCCATGATTCACCTCGCTATTTTTCTATTCCCCGCAATATTGCCCGCACACTATGGAGTGTAGCAAAGTGTCTTGATAAATAAAGCAATAGAAAAAACATGAATTAACAGGGAAATAATAATTGGAAAGTATTACTGAGTAATTCTAGGTATCTGAAAAATATGGCCTGTCACGCCGGAGGTCGCGGGTTAGAGTCCCGTCCGCTCCGCCAGAATGAAAAGGAGCCAACCCATTCAGGGTGGCTCCTTTTTTGTTTTATCAGGCAAAAACCTTCCTTATATCCTCTTTAGCTGACGGATTTCGAGTTCGTGAACTGCATCTCGTATTTTGGCACCTCTTGCATTATACAAATAGCGTCAGGAGGAGCGACTTCCCCGCTAAAATTACAAATACTGTTCCTGTACCCAAAATTCTTTGCGAGTATGACGCATCATCTTCCTGAAAGGTCAAATGATCAGGGTTTTGAGAAAAATCACTTGTTCATGTGATGGTTCCTGTTACCTTATTGAGCGAGAAAATGGACAATTCAAATTCAGGGGTAGATTAAGAGGGAGAAATGATATATAAAAACCCTTCGGGTTGCAAAATGTAGTCTTTACTATTTTAAAATTGAGCAAATAACTTGATTATGCTCGCTAAAATTCCGTTTTTAAGGAGAAAATATGGCGAAGACATTGTTCGAGAAAGTATGGGGTGACCATGTGGTCACTGTCAACGATGACGGTTCTATCCTGCTCTACATCGACCGGCATCTCGTGCACGAAGTCACCAGTCCACAGGCCTTCGATGGCCTGCGTCTAGCAGACCGCAAGCCCTGGAGGGTTGGGTCCATCCTTGCCACCGCTGATCACAATGTGCCGACAACCGGCCTTGAGTCCGGCATCACTGATCCTGTTTCGCGCACGCAAGTTGAAGCACTGGATGAGAATTGCAGGGAATTCGGCATAACGGAATTTCCCATGGGCGATATCCGTCAAGGCATTTTGCATGTTGTCGGCCCTGAGCAGGGATTGGTTTTGCCCGGCATGACCGTGGTCTGCGGCGATTCCCATACCTCGACCCACGGAGCTTTCGCGGCGATTGCCATGGGTATTGGCACTTCCGAGGTTGAACATGTGCTGGCTACCCAGTGCCTGATTCAGAAGAAACCGAAAGTCATGCGCATAACGGTCGATGGTGAACTGGCAGAAGGTATCACCGGAAAGGATATCGCCCTTTACATCATCGGCAGGATCGGGACCGCGGGTGGAACAGGTTATGCCATTGAATTTGCTGGTAGTGCCATCACTTCCCTGAGCATGGAGGGGAGGATGACCCTGTGTAATATGACGATTGAAGCCGGCGCGCGCTGCGGCATGATTGGCGTTGATGATAAAACCGTCACCTACATCAAGGGCCGCCCGTTTGCCCCGACAGGATCGCTGTGGGACAAGGCGGAGCAGGCCTGGCGTGAACTGCACTCAGATCCCGATGCCAAATTCGACAAGGAAATCCATCTTCAGGCAGAAGACATTGCCCCGCAGGTGACCTGGGGGACGAGTCCGGAAATGGTTGTTCCGGTTACCGGATCCACACCGTCTCTTGACGATGCAAGAGATGAAATTCAGCGCGAAGGCTGGACCAGGGCACTGGCCTACATGGAACTGAAAGAGAACACCGCTATCGTGGATATCGCAGTAGACAAAGTGTTCATCGGTGCCTGCACGAATGCCCGCATCGAGGACTTTCGCGCAGCGGCGCGGATAGTCAAGGGCAGGAAGGTTGCCGGTAATGTAAAGCTTGCTTTGGCGGTCCCCGGTTCAGGCCTGGTAAAACAGCAGGCCGAAGCTGAAGGACTGGACATCATATTCAAGGATGCCGGATTTGAGTGGCGCGAGCCCGGCTGTTCAATGTGCCTGGCAATGAACGCTGATCGCCTGGAGCCGGGCGAGCGAAGTGCGTCCACTTCAAACAGGAATTTCGAGAATCGTCAGGGCGTCGGTGGACGTACCCATCTGGTCAGCCCCGTCATGGCTGCTGCTGCGGCAATTACAGGTCATTTTGTTGATATCCGGGATTGGAGGTAACCATGAAACCGTTCAAAACATTACAAGGGTTGGTCGTTCCGCTGGACCGTGCCAATGTCGATACCGATGCTATTATACCGAAGCAGTTTCTGAAGTCCATCAAACGGACCGGCTATGGCCCCTATCTGTTCGACAGGCTGCGCTATGAGGACGTAGGCGAACCGGGGATGGATTGCTCGAATCGCCCTAAACGGGCTGATTTTGTCCTGAACCAGGAACGCTATCAGGGCGCCGAGATATTGATCGCACGCGAGAATTTCGGCTGCGGATCTTCACGTGAACATGCCCCGTGGGCGCTGGATGATTTCGGTATCTCCTGCTTGATCGCGCCGAGTTTTGCCGACATCTTTTATAACAATTGTTTTAAGAATGGCATATTACCCGTTACTTTGAGTGCTGAGCAGGTTGATATGCTTTTTTCAGAAACAAATAATGTCGTTGGTTACAAGCTTACAGTTGACCTCCCGGCACAGACAGTAACAACACCGTCGGGAACGGTTTTTCGCTTCGAGGTCGATGCGTTTCGCAAACATTGCCTGATCAATGGGTTGGATGACATCGGCTTGACCCTGCAGCAATCTGGTTTGATTCAGGCCTTTGAAGGCAAACACAAGGAATCGGCGCCCTGGTTTTTCTGAGTGATTGGTCTTGTCCTAGCGCTTAACGGGAAGCTGTTTTCCAGCAGCTAACAACTGTGGCTCCGCCGATGAGTTGCCGGCTGGATCATCGGTAATGATGATCCAGTCAAAGCAGGCATCGCCATACTTGTTTGTCTCACAAGCGGTACCCTGATCTCAAACGGTGAGTAAGGATTTGAATAACTCAGCCGGAGGAGACAAGGGTGCGTTTGAAAGGTGCGTTCCGGTTCTTATTGATTCGTCAGAAATTTTATCGAGTTTTGGCGAATTTGGAAATGGTTTAAAGATGAAACAGGTCGCGCAATGCTGGTCTTCATCCACAATGTTTCAACAGCATTTTTTTTGTATCTGCATTGAAGGCAGGATTTGAGGCCGCGGATAGCTATGAGGTCGTTTCCGACGAACATGGTGAGCGGAGGGGATGAGAATTATGACAAGGCCGAGGCGAAAGTTGATATATGGTAGAAACTATTAGAATCATAGATGGTTTTTCCATCTTGGTGAATTGTCCACCCCGCTCCTTGCGGACACTCAGCCGTGCAGGGCGGCAATAGTTCAGGTTCGTGCAAAACAGGATCCCGTTACGTTTTGTTCATAAAACAAATGGAGACGACTGGAGAGGTAAGCAGATTTTATATCGATCTTTGAACAACCAGGCTGCCTGAGTATTTATCAAGAACCATCATTTAAAGCCCTTTTCACGAGCCGTATAATTCTTCCCCTTAGACTCTTCTGCTTCAGCTTGAACGGGGCAGCTTCTTTATTATGCGGTTTTGAAATATTCGTTGGATTTTTTGCTGAGGGATTCTCAGGCCTTGGCCTTGCCTTACTGTTGCCGTTGAAAATCAGTCCAGGTGTCAGTGTTATAATTGCGGGTCTTATCACTACCTGATATAATATCCTGAAACTTACGCAACCACTTCTTCACAAGAGTCACGCGGCTCACGACCTAAAGGACTTGTCTTTGTTTTTCAGCCTGTCACCTTTTTAAACTTCCAGAGCTTTAATGGGGCACTTTATTTGAAAGGACGAAGAATACACTTTATATCAGAGAAATTGTTTTATCTATCCTGGCAGCGGGATTAATTCCCGACATCGGTGGTCCTCTTTGATCGGCTTTTAACTATGTAATATTGAAGCCTTCGACAATGCACCGGTATCTACAATATCAAAAGTCGAGGAAGGAGAGAGGCAATTTGACCAGTCTATGGAAAACTCGACTGGACAAAAAAACGGATTATTTCTCGTTGTGCTCACTACCTGGAGCACTGAGACACGGAAAAACAAATACACAAGAGATCTGCACGATGTTCTGCACAATTTCACCTTTATAGGAGAGTAGATATGCTTGCAGCCGATAAAGTGGTCGTTACCACTCTCGTAGAAAACTATGTGGATATGCTGATTCCCGATACGCATAACGTTAAACGTCCGGGGCTGGCATACCATTTTGATCCGCGTAACATGAAAATAAAGGCTGAAAATGGTCTTTCCATACTCGTTGATGTCTACTTTGGCGCAAGGCGTTATCGGATTCTCCTGGATGCCGGCCTGACTGATGACGTTATCCTTCACAATATGAAGGCGCTGGGAATTTCCCCAGACGAAATTGACCATCTGGTTATCAGCCATGGACACCCTGACCATTATGGCGGTTTGCCCGGACTTTTGAAGGCAAGGGATTATCCACTTGTCGTGACGCTCCATCCGGATGCCTTTTTAACCCGCCATGTCAAGTCTGGAAGCGGTATGGTTATTCCTTATTACAATCAGTCATTCCGAAGGGATGAACTTGAAGCCATAGGCGCACGATTTGTTTTTGCAAAAGACCCGGTTCCAGTCTGTCCTGCCGTCACAACAACTGGAGAAATTCCACTCGACGTTTCCTTCGAGCCGCCGGGGCCTGCTGCCGGGACACCATCAAGCCTGTGGTGTATTCGTGAAGGACATTTTGAAGAAGATCCGACCCTGGACGATATAGCCCTGATTATCAACCTCAAAGATAAAGGACTTATTGTCATTACCGGGTGCGCCCATGCAGGAGTGATCAATACCATTCGCCAGGCCCAGAAGGTAACCGGCATAGACAGGCTGTATGCGCTGTTTGGTGGTTTTCATCTGGGTTTTCCCGGTATCCCTGCAGAAAAGGGGATCAGTACCATCAATGAGTTAAAAATACTGGATCCCTCTTATGTCTCGCCGATGCACTGCAGCGGCTTCGCCACGCTTGCCGCGGTTCAGCGGGAAATGCCGAAAGCCTTTCTTCTAAACACGGCGGGCTGCGAAATAACGCTTTAACGGCTGTTACCGAGCAGTACATGAGAAAGGGAAATGAGTACGAAAAAGGGTCCGGGCTCTGGCGTCCTGTCCCGGTTAATGGCGGCTACAGACGGGGGCAGGGCTTTTTTACCGGTCCAACGGTATGCGCTTTTTGTAATGATATGATTTTATGATAGAAAACATAAAATGTGAGATAAAAGCGCTGTGGGTACGGTACCCAATAATGTGTCGTTTTGTCAACTCAACAAGGAGGAAGTGAAATGAAGAAAGTTTTAAGTTTTGCTCTCAGTCTCGGAATGGTAATGGCTTTTTCAGGGCCGGTTGCAGCAAAAAATTTTCGCCTTTCAATTGGTGCAGGACATCCAGCCGAGGCGGCGGTCTGGATAACGATGATGAGGGACTTCTTCCAGCCGGAGGTCAAAAAAAGGGTAGAAGCGACTACCGGTCATACCATCGAATGGGTTGAGGGATACGGCGGCTCGGTTGCCAAATTGGGTGAGTGTCTGGAAGCTGTTGAGACAGGCCTTCTCGATATCGCCGACTTGCACGTTCCTTTCGAACCATCCAAGCTGATGGCTTACAATTTCCCCTATTTTGTCCCTTTTGGGCAGCCCGATCCGGAAAAGGCAGCTGCGGCAGCTCGGAAAGTTTATGACGATTTTCCTCAACTCCGTGAGAACCTCGAGAAGAAATATAACCAGGTCTATCTGGCGACCGGCTCTGTCGGCAACTACAATCTGGTTACCACGTTTCCCTGGCAGAAGGTTGAAGAGCTGAATAACCACAAGATTGCAGCCGCGGGACCCAACCTGCCCTGGTTGTCTCCCGTAGGGGCCGTTCCCGTTCAGTCAAACCTGAACGAAGCGTATACATCGTTTCAGACCGGCGTTTATGAAGGCTGGATAATGTTTCCCGATGCCACCGTTTCTTTCAAGCTGCATGAAGTTGCCAAAAACTATACATTCACCGATTTTGGAGCCATCCCGAATGTTCTGATCACCATCAACAAAGACACCTGGAAGAGCATGCCGGAGGAGGTTCAGAAAATTTTCCTCGATGTTGGCCGTGAATACACCGCTGTCGAATCAAAAGCAGCCAATGAAAAAGGCGCAAAAAGTGTCAAGACGATGGAGGAAGCCGGTGTCTCGGTTCGCAGCCTGAACAGGGAGGAGAAGGTTAAATGGGCTAATGCACTGCCGAATATACCCAAGGAAAGAGCCGCTGAAATCGACAAAACAGGGATGCCGGGTGAGGTGATTTATGCCTACATCGACAATCTCAAAAAGGCAGGATTCGAGTTCCCAAGAGATTGGAGCGCTGACAAATAACCTGACTTAAGAACTTTTTAAAACGGTCTTTCAAAAATAACAAACCATTGTCTACCGGGCGTTGAACGCAGCGCCCGGTAGATGTTGGAAGCCGGGTCCATCAATCCGGATCGGAGAGCTTCGTGTTCCAGAAGATAAAACAATCGTTTCACTTCCTGATGGCGTCTCTCAACGTCCTGGGTACTCTGTGGATTGTGGCGATCACGATCCTCATCACGGCCGATGTGACGGGCCGTGCCTTTTTTAACACACCCATTTTCGGTGTACCCGAGATAGTCAAGATCAGCGTCGTCGGGATTGTCTGGCTCCAGATGTCCCATACGCTTAAAATAAACGGCCACTTGCGTTCCCGCGTCATTATCGACAGGATTCATCCAAAGGCAAGGGAAGTGCTCCATATCATCGCCTACCTGATGGGTATCTGCGTCTTTGCTCTCATTATCTATTCCGGCTGGGATAAAATGATAACTGCATGGGAGATCGGGGAATTCGAAGGGGAAGCGCCGGTGAGGGTCCCCACCTATCCCATAAGAAGCATCGTGCTGATTGGTGCCTTTCTGACCTCCGTCCAGTTTTTATTCCTGCTGGTCGATAGTTTACGGAAACTGTTCACCGGTATTGGAAGCACCCCCCTGGATGAGAGCGAGGTGCTTCATGATTGATCCGCTAACCCTGGCTGCCATCAGCATCATCGTCCTTTTCGTCCTTATTCTCGCCGGCGTTCACATTGGCGTTTCCCTGGCTAGTGTCAGTGTTATCGGTATCTGGGGTATTACCGGTAAACTCAGAGTAGCCGTCAGTCTACTGGAGACAACTGCATACAGTGCGGTGATGGATTATATCTTTGCCGTCATTCCCCTATTTGTTCTGATGGGGCTCCTGGCAAGTATGTCCGGTTCCACGACTGAACTGTTCTCCTCCGCCCAGGTGTTTCTTGGCAGGGTCCGCGGCGGTCTCGGCATTGCAACGGTATTTGCAAACGCTGTATTCGCAGCCATTACCGGGGTGTCGGTGGCATCGGCTGCTGTTTTTTCAAAAATTGCCATTCCTGAGATGGAGCGGCTTGAGTACGACCGAAAATTTGGCCTTGGAATCGTTGCCGGCAGCGCCATTCTGGGAATGCTTATTCCCCCGTCTATCCTGATGATCGTTTATGGCGTTTTAACCGAGGAATCTATTGGTAGACTCTTTGTTGCCGGTATAATTCCTGGTATTTTGGTCACGCTGGTCCTCTGTGCGGGCATCTGGGTAATGGTAGCCATCAAACCGGAAATCGGTGGCAGAATTGAAAAGGTTGGTAGCCTGAATTTTAAAAAAATAACGACTACCGTCCTCAAACCATGGGGTGTTATAGCGCTGATTATCCTTGTGCTTGGGGGGATTTACGGTGGATTTTTTACACCGACAGAGGCTGGTGCCATTGGAGCATCAGGGGCTTTTATCCTCGTTCTTTTAAAGCGGAAGTTCAGCCTGAAAGGCTTCTGGTCGATACTCATGGCCTCGGGGCAGACCACGGCCAGTATTTTCCTGCTGCTGATCACCGCCCAGATGTACAGTCGGATGCTCACCCTCTCCGGGCTTGCCAGTTCACTGAGCGAGTGGACAGCGGCACTACCGGTTCCGCCCATTTTCATCATCCTCGCCTTTATTCTGATCATGTTCTTTCTAGGAATGATTCTGGATTCTGTCTCAATCCTTCTGCTGACCATTCCCATTATGTTCCCGATTATCGTCAAGCTGGGTTACGATCCTATCTGGTTCGGTATCGTTGCCATCGTTGCCATTGAGGTAGGACTTCTCACACCTCCTTTTGGTATGGTTATTTTCTCAATGAAATCAGCTCTCGGAGCTGATGTTGAAATCGAAGAAATATTTCTTGGATCGGTACCATTTCTGCTGATGCTGATCATTTCATTGATGATACTGATCACCTTCCCGTCATTGATTACCTGGCTGCCATCCCTTATGTGATAAGCGGAACAGGTTGACAGCAGGACTATGAGATTGTCAGAGATTTGGCAAACAACGGTGACCTGATATGAAGTAATCTCCTGCCTGTTCTGCTGCTTAAAGGTTTTTTATGATCGGCGAGTAACAATCTGCAGCATGAAACCAGGCTGCTATGAGCACACCGTTGAACTTGTGCAGGAAAGCCACTCAACCCTGAATGATCAAGGACAAGCAATGGTGGTAGCTGGCCTGTAAGAAAATATGAAAACAAGGCGGCTACGCTGAGCCGGGGGCAGGCAATTATTGCAATTGCAACAGAAAAGGAACCGCATGGCCCCACGGTCCGCACGGACCAGGTACTGGAGGCCAGAGCGTGAAGTGGCAAATCCACTCCGGCAG
This sequence comes from Desulfobulbaceae bacterium, assembly GCA_024643445.1. Lineage (GTDB taxonomy): Bacteria > Desulfobacterota > Desulfobulbia > Desulfobulbales > Desulfocapsaceae > Ww85. Next base: position 9,291 of record JAHEMX010000076.1, read on the forward strand.
AAAAGGTATTGTTGTTGATCAAAACTATCGCTATAACACCTGAGAGGACGGATTAACGGAGCTTCATTCAGTATCACAGAGGAAAAAATGAGGAGTTCTTGAAAGGTTTCCCTGAAGGCAACGCCATTTGGGGCAATGGTCAGAAAATAACCATTTCAGGTCTTTTCAATAAAACAAAACTACCATTAAGGATAACCGCAAATGAGTGTATACGAGAAGCGCACCTATTCAGTTAACGTTGGCCAAATGTCTACTATTGTTCGTCACTATGTAGATGAAGGATGGCCTGTCCTTGAAGCAACCGGGTTTGGTAAAAGGCTCGTTGGCTATTTCATCAGTGATACCGGCCCGCTGCATCAACTTATTCATGTGTGGCGTTTCGACGACGACAATGACCGGAGAGATTTCTGGAAGCGCCTGTATGCAAACGAAGAATTCATGGCTTTTGCGGTCAAAATCCGCCCGCTCATCCATAAACAGGATGTGCAGTTGATGCTTTCCGCACCCTGGGGTCCAAAACCCTGAGTAACAAAGAATGCTCTTTGGCGCAAGGATTGGTGCTTGCGACAGATCCCGGCAGTCAGGGTGTTCTTTTCCCCTTGTTGAGGGCAAAGGGCGGTATTCTTGGGTACTGCCCTTTGCCGTGTTTGGGATCGTCTTCGGATTGTTCTTTTCTAAGGATGCAGGAAGGCGTGAATCAGCTGATGCTTTATAAAAACCTACTCCGGATAAGGGGCAAACCGGATCTGTGGTTTACGCACAGGATTGCCTTCAGAATCCTCAGCGACAGAGACCATCTCTTTGGAGATTGGCGGGCCGTCAAGCTCGAGAATGCCGATTTCAGCCAGAACGTAGCAGATGCACCCTTCCTCCAGGTGACCGCCAAAAGCGCCTTTGGCACTGGCACCGGTAAAGTGAATATGGGCTTTGCCTTGGACGATCATCCCGTTCATTGACAATAATTCAAAACCGCCTTCCCAGGTTTCAAACAGGTTATCGGTCGGAAATTTATTATGGGTTACCCAGTGCTGGCTTACCTGGCTTAACGTCCCATAGCCCATAACAACCATACCCTGAACGATGTTTCTCTCTTTTATGAATTCCTCGATTGTCAGCAGAACATCCTTTCCAGGCTCAACACGGATGACCCAATATTTTCTTCCTTCAAACCATTGGCTATTCATCTCAGGTTTCATCTATTACCTTCTCCTCATTGCTGTAACGCGATTTTCCAGATTGAGAAAGCACAACCGGTGCCGCTGCCTGTCCTCTTGCTGGTAAAGGCTTTCAATAATTTGTTATCAAGATTCAACCATCCTGCTGATTATCTATTGCTGCAAGAAAATCAGCAGGAGTGCTCAACCTGTTGAACGACGGGAGAGGGGCGGTACCCGGACTACTTGGCGGGTTCACTCACCTTCAGTCCGAGTTCGCCGAGAAGATCCGCATAGAGCTTATTCTCCTTATTCACCAGTTTCGCAAAGTCAGCGGGCCCCCGTATTTGATACCCGTTCCGGAGCTTTTCATGAACTTGATGAATTCATCTGTTTCCATGGATTTCTTGATATATCCGGCCAATTTTTCGATATTTTCAGGCGGCCCTCCGGCGGCGGTGAAAATACCTCTCCAGACCGGGTAGGTGAAATCAAGACCCTGCTCGATTGCCGTCGGTACGTCAGGGAAGGCGGCGTTTCTCTCATCACTCATTACCGCAAGAACTTTCAGATCTCCGGTATCAACGAGAGCCTGCGTCTCCGCGGGATTAGCGATATTTGCCTCGATTTCATGT
>JAHEMX010000528.1 GCA_024643445.1 Desulfobulbaceae bacterium
CAAAGCGGCGACCGCCATGGCGCCGGGAATAAATCGGGCGGCGATGTTGAGGCTGTAGAAGAGACGGCCGACGATATTTGCCCGCTCGACGATGTAGCCCATAAAGAGAAAGAGCGGAACGGCAACGAGAACGTCATTGATCATGACCGAATAGGTCTGATTGACGAGCAGGTCAAAGATGTTATTCTGGAACGGATGGGCCATCCAGTCCGGCTGAGCATAGGCGTAATAACCAAAGCCTATGCCCATTGCAACCAGCGTAAAACAGATCGGAAACCCCAGCAGAATGGAGCCCACGAAAGACCCCATCATCACCATTGCAACTTGTGGATCACTCATTGTGCGCCCCCCTTGCTCTCAGCAACTAATCGTGCAGCGTTTTCAGCATCCTCTTTCTGTTTCTGTGCCAGCAGCACTTTTTCCATCTCTTCAACGTCATGCAGACGCGCCGGCCAGGAACCGGTTTTCAGGCACATCACGCAGCGGATTGTTTCAGCAATCCCCTGCAGCAAGAGAATAAAAGACGCCACGGGCAGAATGATCTTAAGGGGGAATACCGGCACGCCGGCCGGGCTGTTGACACTGATCTCTCCTCGCGGTCCATCGACACCATACGGCATAAAATTGACGGACTCGATGGCATAATCGATACCGGCATAAACCAGGGCAAGCACGCCGGGGAAAAAGAAAAGGAAATAAAGGATCAGTTCGATTCCTGCCTGACCACGCGGAGGCCAGAGCCGATAAACAAAGTCACCGCGGACATGAGCGTTACGCGACAGGGCATAGCCCCCCGCCATCATGAATAGCGTCCCGTACATAATATAGCTGATGTCAAAAGCCCAGGACGTCGGAGCTCTCAGCGCGTATCGCACAAACACCTCATAGGTGGTTGCAAAGGTCAGGATAAGGATACACCAGGCAAAGGATTTCCCTGTCCATGCACTCAATCGATCGATAAAATAGAGAAACTGATTCATACTCATGCCCTTGGATGGAATTCATTAGTCCGGGTCGTGCAGCACCGCAACGTGCTGCACGACCCGTAGTCTACAGTAAGCTGTACAAGCGGGATTAGAATCCCAACTCACCCGGGAATACGTGGTCGTAGGCAAGTTTGTAATCAGCGGAGTTCAGCAGGTCATAGTAGGCAACACGACGGCTGAATGCCTTCTGTGAGTCCGCAACCTTGGCAAAGAACGGATCTTTCATGAGCTCAACCATAACCTTATCCCAGGCGGCAAGCTGTGCTTCCATGACCGTTACCGGGGTGCGGTAAACCTTGACACCGGCATCGTTCTTCAGCCACTGAAGATCTTTGGAATACTGATCCAACCCTCTCCAGTAGTTGGCAGATGACGCTGCTTCTGAGGCATACTTCAGGATTGCCTTCTGCTCGTCGTCCAGAGCATCGAACTTGGTCTTGTTGTAGATGATCTCAAAGTACTCAGCGGCCTGATGGTAACTGCCGAGCATATAGACCTTGGATACATCCTGGGCGCCAAAGCTTCTATCCGAGGTCGGGTTATTGAACTCGAACGCCTCGATAACGCCGCGCTCAAGGGCCGGCACGATCTCGCCGCCCGGCAGCTGGGTAACCTTGCAACCCATCTCCTGCATGACGTCTGCGGCAAGACCAACGGTACGATACTTCAACCCTACCATCTGCTTGGCATCGGTGATCGGCTCTTTGAACCAGCCGAGCGGCTGGGTCGGCATCGGCATCGAGAAGAACCCGACCGTATTGATGCCCAGGCTTGCGATCAGTTCGTTATAAAGCTCGATACCGCCGCCATAATACATCCAGGCAAGACCCATATGAGCATTCTGGCCGAAAACAGGGCCGGATCCGAACAGCGAGGCGGCCTTGCTCTTGCCGTACCAGTAAACCGATACCTGGTGTCCGCCATCAAGTACGCCTTTGTGTACGGCATCCTGCACCTGGAAAGCCTTGACAACCGCACCCGCAATCAGATACTGGATCTTCAGACGTCCACCGGCCATTTCGTTGACGCGTTTGACATAATCGGTGGCATAGTCATTGAAAATATCCTTGGCGCCCCAGGCGCCCTGCATCTTCAGGATGGTTGTCTCGGCACGGGAAACCATCGGGAATCCGATTGTTGCGACAGTTGCCGCACCAGCTGCTGCAGCTGCTGTTTTGAGGAATTTACGTCGGCCGGTTTTTACCTCTTCTTCTTGCACAACGTTTTTTTTGACATCTTCTTTCTTCATCAACGGTACCTCCTCACTGAGCTGAAATAGTAAATACTAAATGGCAGTCAGGTTACTCCCGGAGAAATTCCAGGGGCCCTTACGCCCGCTCCATTTGCACCGCCCTGAGCATAGCCATGCTGCTGTGGTGCAAAACCTTCTTAACGCTTCCTACCGTGATACCATTCCGGAAACACTGGTAAGACCACACCCATGTTTCGGAAAACAAAAGACTAAAAGAACAATCACTACAAACAAACGTACCACATCCAGTGCTCTCCTCAGGGCTCATTCCACCGTGCATCCAAGATCGGCAGCTCCCTCATGAACAAGCTAACCAACACATTCCCTACCACCACCGACCTGCCGCCCCTCGCTGCCATTACCCCGGCCTACCTGTTGTGCCGAGGACCAGCCAGCACCTGCTATACGCTGTTAATGTCCATAAATTCAGATATATACGGGCACCAGCCGATAAATGGACGTAGGGGAAAACCCGACAGAAAAAGAGGAGCAACCCCGCCTGAAGTATGGAATTGTATTCCCCTCTTTTTCTATTTATTTGACAAAAATTGCAAGCAAAAAAGCAGTTTCCAAGGATACGACAGGCTACTGATTTCATGAGCACCACCTCATCACTGCAAGCCTATCTGCAGAATCCGCGGAATGAACCGCCAGCATCCCCCATCTTCTTCGTGGTCTTACCTGGAAACCAGCACTACCACTTCCACTCCTTTCTCAGTAAAACCGGTAG
>JAHEMX010000529.1 GCA_024643445.1 Desulfobulbaceae bacterium
CGGTACGGTAAGGGTGTTTGGCTGTCCCGCCGAGGAGATGCTCAACGGCAAGAACTATATGGCCGGTGCCGGGGCCTTTGAGAGCCTTGATGTCTGCCTGCACAATCACCCTGGAATGGTAAATACGGTATGGAACTTTCATTCCACCGCTATCATCGATCTGGTGATCGAATGGCAGGGAGTTACGGCACATGCCGGAGCGGCCCCCTGGGAGGGACGCAGCGCCTTGCACGCCGCCGAAATTTTTCTGGTTGCGGCCAACATGATGCGCGAACAGATGGAACCGACCGCCCGTCTGCACTACCAGATCCTCGAGGGAGGGTTGGCCGTCAATGTAATCCCTGATCATGCCAAGGTGCTGGTCCGTTACCGCGGTAAAAGCGCGGAAAATGTAATGAAGTACAAACAGTGGCTTACAGAAATGGCTCAAGGGGCCGCGCTCTGCACCCAGACCAGAGAGACGATAACCACCCTGGGCGGCTGTTATGATTGCCTGCCCAACGATGTGCTGGCCAAACATATGAACGAGCATGTGAACCGATATCTCCCCGTTGAGTGGACGGACGAGGAGCAGGCTTACGCCAAAGCAATTCAAAAAGAGATGGGCAAACCCGAAGACGGCTTAGCCACCACGGTGCTGCCGGTTCCGACAGGGATCGAGGTCGGCGGCTCCTCCGATGTGGGTGATGTCAGCTGGAATGTCCCGACCATGGGGGTGGTTTACAGCTCATGGCCGCTGCACATTCCCCCGCATCAGTGGGGCTGTACTTCTTGTAATGGCATGAGCATCGGCCGCAAGGCCGGTCTTCAGGCAGCCCGTGTGCTTGCAGCAACCGGACTCGATCTTGTAACTGATGCCAAGCTGCTGAAAGAAGCCAAGGAGGAATTTGAAAAACAGAGAGCAGGTACGCCCTATAAGACCTTGAATGATGTCGAAACAAGCCCTGCGGGCAAATTGTCCGATGAGGACCTGGCCCATTACGAATGCTGCATTCATGCCGCAATGGAGCATTTCGGCATCAAGGAGCATGAATAAGGTATGTGGTGGGGGGCATCGATAATGATGTGTCGAGAGACCGCACAAAATTTCTCTTGGAGACTTGGCTATGCCACCGGTAAATGAACCGCTTTCCGTCAGCATTCTGGCGATCATGTATTTCGGCGATGTTGTCTTCGCCATCAGCGGTGCCTTGACGGCCGCCCGCTATCGCATGGATATTCTCGGCTTTGTGCTGATCGGCACGATTACCGGCATCGGCGGCGGTACCACCCGGGATTTGCTGCTGGGGAGGACCGTCTGGTGGACCCAGGATCCCCTCGAACTGATCCTCTGCGTGGTGGCTGCCCTGGCCACCTTTTTCTTTATCAGCAGCGACATCACCCGGCGCAAGGCGATGATCTGGTCCGACACTCTCGGCCTTTCTGTTTTCGGGGTGGTAGGATGTTATATTGCGCTGCAGTTCGGCGCCCCGTTTGTCATCGCGGTCTTCATGGGCATGGTGACCGCAACCGGCGGCGGTGTTATCCGTGACGTGATTACCAACAACACGCCCATGATAATGCGGGGTCAGTTGTATGCGACGGCCGCTCTGCTCGGGTCTTTAAGTTACGCCAGCCTCCGCCATATCGGTGTCCCGGAGATTCCCGCAGAGCTGGTGGCCTGCCTGGCGGCATTCTCGCTCAGGGCGGCTGCCATCGTCTTCAATATTCGCATGGGGCCTCCCGGCGAGTTTATCCGACTCGGCAAAACAGACGACAATCCCCGTTAACACTGGTATAGGAACCCTGCCTGTGACCTGTTGAACTACCAATCACCGGCACCGCAAGGAGTGCCGGTGAACCTGGAGAATGGGCATGGATCGATTGGCGGAGAAAGGATGTATGTTCTTACCGGAAAAGTGAAAAGGTGGTCGGCCCCAGGTTCCTGCTGCTTGAGCCGGTCATGAGGTAAATTTTAGGTTAAAATCCACATTTTTTAAATATCTGGCTTCCTGCTCAAGGCTGACTCGCTGCAGGGGATGGTTTATCAACTCGAACGGGGCAAATTGAAGGGTCAAACTATTCTCACCGGCAACAACTTCTTCGATGACTGCCGTCTCGTCTTTACGTGAACGATGGAGCATGGTGGCGAGACGAAGAAGGATCGCCAGCCGCAAGGCGGTCTTCTGGTCCTTTTCCGGCAATTCACTGAAGATTTTTTTTGCTATCTTTTTACGATGGCAACGCACCAGAACACTCATCCGGTCCTGCTCCTCTAGGGAAAATCCGGGGAGATCCGCCCTTTTCAGGAGATAGGCGCCATGTTTCTGATAGCCACTCAACGAGACCGCAAGGCCGATCTCATGAAGGCTGCTTGCCCAATGAAGCATCTCGGCGTCTTCCAGTCGCAGGTTCCAGGCCTTTTCACAGGCGGTTAAAAGACGGTGCGAAGTTAAACTCACTCGTCGTGCATGATTCTGGCTGATTTGAAATCGTTGCTGCACACTAGAAATTGTTTTCAAACGGGTATCTTCACTCTGAATACGGCCCAGACGCTCGTACAGCAGCCCTTCCCGCAGGGCGCCTTCGGAAACCTGCATGGTTTCAATTTTGAGTGCCTCAAAGGTGGCGATGAGGATGGCCAATCCTCCTGCAAAGACAGGTCGCCGATCACTATCCAGACCGGGAAGATCAAGATTTTTTACCTGTCCGGCCGCAATCATTCTCCTCCGGATATCGTTTAGACCGTCCCTGGTGATATTATAGTTCTCAAGCCCAAGCGCTTTCAAGACGCTTCCTACGGCCCTGATTGTTCCAGATGCCCCGGTAGCAGAAACCCAGCCAACTTCGCGAAAATGGCGGCGTACCGGACGTAATTCCAGATGGGCGGCAATACGGGCCTTTTCCCAATTCTTCTTGCCGAGTTTTCCATTTCGAAAAAAAGCGCGGCTCATACTCACGCAACCCATTTCGAGGCTGCTC
>JAHEMX010000530.1 GCA_024643445.1 Desulfobulbaceae bacterium
TGCCTTCAATGTGACAAGCCGGGCGTATCGCGGTTTCGGCATGCTGGTGGTGCAGGTCATCGTCGACAGTGAACTGCTGGATTCGCTAGAACAGGAGGTTCGCGGTGTTGTCACGTCATTACAACAAGAGAAGGTCGATCTGGAAGAGTTGAACAGGGCCAAGAGCCCGATCCTTACCTCTTTGAAAGAAATCGTCAGGACCAATGGCTACTGGCTCCATTCCGTTCTTGCGCTCTCCTCAAGATATCCTCAGCAACTGGACTGGCCGCCTATGATGGTTGATGACTATCGGTCGATCACTGTTCAGGACATCAACCTCCTGGCCACGACCTATTTGATAGAATCAAGGCTGGCGACAGGGCTCGTTCGCTCAGCAGGCCACAACTGATTCGCGCGAATCAGTTCATGAGAACCTTGACGCTGCAGCTGTTTTTACGAATGATGATCGTCGAGAAGTAGTGCGGCATCTCTTTTATCTGATCGATTCGATGGAATACTTTTTCTCCCATCATACCGGCGCGCTCCACCAGTATTGCCTGTTCCAGCATATTACATTCCCGCAGCAGGATGGACAATCGACCAAGTACCCGGTTGACTTTCATCAAGATGACCGTATCAAAACGGGTAAGAACGTCTCTGATACGGTCATCTGAAAAGGTCGCGGGAATGATTGCTACCATCTCATCTCCAAGACAGATCGGCGTGGCGAGAGCAGCTGAACAACTGCTCATGGCCGGAATACCGGGAATAAAAACGGTTTCTGTTTCCGGCCTGATTCCGCAAATCGTTTCATAGAGATAATAACCGGTAGAGTAGATTGCCGGATCTCCGAGGGTGGGAAAGCAGACGTTCTTACCCCGATCGAGGCAGGAAAGTACTGTCTCAGCGGCATGTCGCCAGGCAACCAGTACTTCCGGGTCCGGATCATATCCGATGTGGATTTTTTTCATCGGGAAGTACAGTTCATGGACTTCTTTTGCTTTGATATTTACCACCTGCCTGACAATATCAAGCGCTGTAGACGTACCCGAAAGAGAGCCTCTCGGCGAGATAATGACTGAACAGGAAGTAAGAATATTTACTGCTTTCAGCGTCAGGAGTTCGGCATCACCTGGACCGGTGCCGACAATATAAAGTTTGGCAGTCATGATTATCCGTCAATCATTGAGGTGAGTCTTGGTAAAGCAGACCGTGTAAGTACAGTATGCCCTCTATCAGTTTGCTGGTCGGGCGGGAAACGAGGTCTTCCGCGACCAGATAAACCCGTTTGTCCCGTATCGCCTTGATCGCGCCAAAACCGGGTTCATTCACTATTTCATCAATGCTGATCCGGTTCATACGGCCGGACTGGGCGAGAAATATATCAATGTCGGCAGCATGAGAGAGTATCCGTTCCGTGCCGTATGCGGCGATGTTTGTCTGGTTGCGGGCCACCGCATCAGAGGCAATATTGATTCCTCCTGCACTCGTCAGGCAGAACATTGCTATGGATTGGGGGGAGAAGGTTTTCATCCTGGCGTGGATTGCCTCAAAGTAGACCCGGGGACGGTCCTGTGGCTTGATGGCAGCAACTTTTCGACTCAAATCGGTTAAACGGGAGGTGAATCGGGTCGTCATTTCATCCGCTTCCCTGATGCGGCCAGTGATAAGACCGAGCGAGTGCCAGTAGGAAAAGAGCTCAAGGGAGGAGGTCGGCTGCAGGGAAATCACGGTGATGCCATAATCCCGCAGCTTCCTGATCAGGTTTGGCGTGCTCTGACTGATCATGGGTCTGATTAAAATACAGTCGGGATGTGCAGCGATAAATTTTTCGGCAGTGTCGTGGTAGGAGAATCGCTCGATCTCGCTGAACCCTGCCGGCAGCGTGTCACCGGTGGAAATGCCGATCAGGGAGCCTGTACCGTCCATCTCAACAATATTTTCAGTGTGTGCAGGGTAAAGAGAAATAATTCTTGAGAACGGTTTTTCGAAATGGTGAACTATGGCGTCATCATCAATAATCTCTATTGCCGGGCAGGACTTGGCGGCAAGAAGAAACAGGAGTGGTGCTAAAAAGAACAGGGAGACAGCAGGTCTCTGTGGTCTGCGCTTGTTCGCCGTCATCACCGATACTCCAACTGGACATGTTTGTTTCCGCATGGTGTACGAAAAATGTGTGACTGCACCTGATATATCTCTTTTATCATATCCTCGGAAATGACCTCCTCGACCGTGCCGTATCGTTGAAGGTAGCCATTGTTCAGGACGATTACACGATCACAGAATGCCATGGCCATATTCAAATCATGCAAGGCGGCAATAATGGTGCATTGCTTTTCCTCGACCAGTCTTGACATGGTTTTCATGATTGAAATACCATGATTGATATCCAGATTGGCGGTAACCTCATCAAGGAGAATGAAAGCGGTATCCTGGGCGAGCGAGCGGGCAATCATTACCCGTTGTTTTTCACCCCCTGACAATTGCTTGACCGAGCGGTGTCGAAGATGGTGGATGGCCATTTTTTTAAGAGCATTTTCGACAGAATCAAGATCGTCTCTGGTCGGAAGGGCGAACCGTTTGATATGCGGGTGCCGGCCCATCAGTACCGCATCGCTGACGGTGTAGTCAAAATTGAGTGAAAACGATTGCGGGACGGTTGACAGCATCAGCGACAATTCGCTGCGGGAATAGGAGTCGATCGGAGCACCGTTAAAGAGCACCGATCCGCCTGAAGGGTCAGCAAAACCGGAAAGTATATCAAGCAGGGTCGATTTTCCGCTGCCGTTAGGACCGATCAATCCATAAAAAAATCCACGCTCTAGCTGGAGCGAGATATGTTTCAGACAGCTCTCTGAGCCATAGGAAAAAGAGAGTTCCTGAATGTCATATCCTGTTACTCTCTGAGCCATTATCGCCATCTCTCAAGCTGATTTTTCCTGAAAATATAGCAGAAGACCGGTCCCCCGATGAGGGC
>JAHEMX010000531.1 GCA_024643445.1 Desulfobulbaceae bacterium
TGATTTAAAAACATCAGCGATGTCTGCAACTCTACAATCAGGTTTTCCCGCTCCTCCACCGTCTTCTGCTGCCTGCTGACATCGGTGATAAGACCGTCGCAATAAAGCGGTCTGCCGTCATTATCTCGGGCCAATACCAACGAAACAGCTATGGTCAGAGCATCAGCGCCGGCCCGTTTGAGCCGTAATTTTCGCTCCCTGATGACCCCTTCTTTAAGCAACCGTTCTGCCATCTCCTGAACGGACGAGTCTTCCTCTATAAAATCAAGCAAATCGGTTCCTACCAAGGTGGTTTCATCACTCACCCCTAAAAGCTGCGCGGTCATCAGGTTCATTTCGGTCAACCTGAACCGGTCTCCCATTGCCGTGCGAAAGACACCGATATTGAGGCGCTCGGTAAGCAGGCGGTATTGTTCCCGGCTCTTATCAAGCTGTGCCTCCATAAGCCTTGTTCCACTCACATCCCTGGCCGTCAGGACAATGACCTGCTGGCTGCCGAGGTCCTTTCGCGCCAGAGTCAGCAGGAGATGCACCTGTTCACCGCTTTTTCTCCTAAAAACCGCCTCATGCTGACCCGGTGTCGCATCACCATGAAGAACGCTCTCCAGGATATCCAGACTGTTGCGGACTGCCCCGGAATTCTGGCTGAAAAGTTCGCTGAGATTTTTCCCCTCCAGTTCGCCTGCCGTATAGCCTAGAAGTCCTTCCATGCTCTTGTTTGCATACAGGCAGGTGCCATTATGGATCATCAAGATAGGATCAACCGCCGTCTCAACAAGTGTCTTGTACTTGATCCGGGAATGCCGCAGATCCGTCTCAGCACGATATCGCCTGCGCTCAATGCTCAGGCTGCGCAGAACAACCACCAGCAGCAGCAAAGAGGTAAAGGCCACGGTGATGAAGATCATCCGCATCAGGTGTCGGCTTATCTCACGGGTACTGGCCTGAACATCGTCGAGATATATCCCGGTTCCCACGACCCAGCCCCACGGTTCAAATTTCTTCACATAAGATACTTTCGGGACTTCCTTCAGGGTCGCATATTTCCGGTTCCAGATGTAGTCGATAAAACCGCTTTGCTGTTCCGAAACGACCCGCTTGATTTCCATGAAAAGACGCTTGCCTCCGGCATCCTTGAAGTCACTGAGGTCACTGCCGATCAGTTCCTTGGAATAAGGATGCATGATGAGCCGCGGCTGCATATCACTGATCCAGAAATAATCCCTGAACTCATCTCCGTAACGGAGATGTTCGATCTCGGCGATAGCTGCTTTCTGGGCCTCTTCACGCGTCATCGAACCGCTGCGCTCTTCCTGTTCAAACTGCTGCAGAATTGACCAGCAGACATTGGTAAGCTCACGGATCATCTGCCGCTTACCCTGCATGTAGCTGTCTTTGAAAGCCGGAATAATAAAAATCCAGGTTGAAATGACCGTGATCGTAATGGCAAGAACGGTCGGCAGAATAATGCCAAGAACAAACTTCAACCATTGCCTGGTGCTGATACCTTCAACCATTTCTGTTGTCATTTTCTTTACCGTGACCAGCAGCTGAGTGGCCATCGAATCAGAACCCGATTCCCCGCGGCAGTCCTATTATGACGGGCGAATCGTTTCATCATATGAACATCTGGAGCGTTGAGGTCGGCCCGTTATTCAGCTTTTCCTTATAGTTGGTCAGGCAATTCAGGGCAGAACCGTTTACCTCTGTTTCAAAGATCTCCGGTTTCTTCATCAGCGTGACAAACAGGGCCTCGACAACAGCGGGGTCAAACTGATGCCCGGCGGCCTGCTGCAGGTTTACCACGGCATCTTCAAGTTTCATGCGGGCGAAATGCTTTCTTCCGGCCAGCATGGTTTCAAAAGCATCACAAGCTGTCAGGATCCGGGCACCCTGGGGGATGGCCTCTCTTCTCAGGCCATCCGGATAACCGCTTCCATCAAAACGTTCATGATGATGTAAAACGAGAGGGATAATTTCATTAAGAAAAATGAGGGGTTTGATAATCCGTGCACCGATGACCGGATGCTGTTTGACAATATCCATCTCCTTGCGTGAAAGGATTCCCAGCCGTTCAAGGATATCATCATGCATACCGATTTTACCGATATCATGCAGCAAACCGCCATGGTAAATGGTTTCAACCTCTGCCGCCGCCAGGTCCAGCTCTATGGCGACCTCCCGCGCGAATTTTGCCACCCGGACCGAATGCCCATGCGTACTCTCATCCTTGGCTTCAAGCGCCAAGGCAAATCCTTCAACCATCTGCCCGAGGTTCTGAAGCATCTTGTCGTCATAGCTAAACGCTTTATGCAGAGCGATGGCACCCTGTTCACCAAGAGCCGTGATAATTTCCAGCTCGCTTCCACTCAGTTTTTTCTGCTTGTAAAAATAGACGGCTAATATCCCACCGTAGGACCCGATAATATCAAAATACATTCCGGTAATGGAACCGACGCTCTTTTTACCGATACTGTCCAGTTCCGGAATACGTCGATCGTTTGCAGCGTCTTCGATAGAGGTGAGGTAGCCGGTGTCGGGGTTGAAGATGGTGATCAGTTCGTCATAATTGACATTGGACAGGTTGCGGTAGGGAAATCCGCTTGAAACCATGGTTTCTATCTTCCTCCGTTTGCGATCGATAATCCAGTAGATACAGCCCTTGGCACCCAGAATTTCTTTTATATTGCGGACGATATGACCGAGGATTTCCGTCGTGTTCTCACCGGTATGAATCGCCTTGCTGACCTGTGTGAAGACCCTGAAAAATTCCTTATAATCGCCTTGCATCACAACTCCTCACGTAAGCATCCAATGGTGAGACCTTTAATAAAACGTTTCATCTCTCAGATTATTCCCTGTTCTCTGAATAACGCCACCTGCCCGGCAGAATAGCCAAGCTCAAGCAGCACGTCACCAGAACTTGCACCGAAACAGACGGGTGCGGTT
>JAHEMX010000532.1 GCA_024643445.1 Desulfobulbaceae bacterium
ATCCGTCTGACCAGCAGGCCTGGGAACTGACCTTCGAGGTTGCGGAGTTGCATGATCTGCAGAAGGTCCTGCGCCACTTTGATCGTTGCGGTATTGATTATGAATTCTATCTCGATTTCTAAGAGCCGGCCGGGGAAAGCCCTTTTTCCCCATCTCTAGGTTATTGCAAGAAAAGTACTGTTCGCACTGGCAGCTCTCTGGCTCATCCCCATTTCCATGCAATGGTTTGTTCTGAGAAAAAGGTGCAATGCTCCGGCAGGCTTCCCCGCTTCGTTATTTCTCCACCCCTTTATCCTGGTTTTTGCGATAATTGCCCAGGACGTTTGAGAGCATTTCCGGCAGATCATTTTTTTGACGAGAGCTTCTCATCAACTGTTTCAATGTCTTATCAAGGGTAAGTACTTCATCAAGGTAAACATGTCTGAGAATCAGCGATATGAGCCGGGTGATTGTCGTGAGATTTGAAATTCTCGATTGCAGATGATGATCTCGATCAAAAGCCGTTGAAGCGAAAATCTCCACCGGGTCACCCTCTATTTCACTGATTGAGACATACCAGGTGTTTTGTTCCCGGTCCCTTGTCCTATACCTGACAGCATCAAGCACATCGGGCAGGTCACGGGGGGATTTTGCGCTTACGTCATTGTCGGTTGCAGCCGAGGGGATCTTTATTTTTGTCAGTTTGCAGAGGCGCTGCAGCAGGTGTGGATTTTTCTTCAGGATATCAACGACGAGAAGGCAGTCCTCGCAGAATTCGTTGGTATCTCTTTCCTCAAGGATCTTGTTTTCACCGCATCCATCACATATTTCCGTATCATGCACTTTCTTCATGGGGCCAGGCTCCGTCAGAAGTAATTGTTTTTATATGTTGTTCCAGCAGGTGCTGAAAGGCTTTTCCAGGAATTTCCCTTGCTCCCAGAGAGACCAGGTGGGCAGTTGTCATCTGGCAGTCTATGAGTCGGTAATCGTTTTTTCTGAGAAAATCAACCAAATGAATCAGGGCAAATTTTGAGGCATTGGCAACCCTTGAGAACATCGACTCTCCGAAAAACACCTTGCCCAGCGCGACACCGTAGAGTCCCCCTACAAGTTTCCGGTCCTCCCAGCACTCTACAGAATGAGCAAAATTGAGACGATGAAGATTGGCGTAGGCTGTCAGCATTTCGTTTGAAATCCACGTTTCTTTTCCCTGCAGTGTCCTGGTGTTTGCGCAGCAGCTGATCACTTCGTCAAAGGCCCTGTTGATGCTGAAGGATAGCCTCGAATTTCTCAAATAGCGTCCGAGCCGCCGTGATACCCGCAATTCTTCAGGGAAGATTATCAGTCTGGGTGAGGTAAACCACCACAGGATAGGGTCATTTTGAGAATACCAGGGAAATATTCCCAGCCGATACGCTTCGAGCAGACGCCGCGGCTTGAGATCTCCGCCGACGGCCAGCAGACCGTTTTCCTCAGCGAGCCCGGGATGCGGGAACAGAGGCTGTTCTGTGAGTTTGAATACCGGCATAGAAAAATGTACAACAGCT
Source organism: Desulfobulbaceae bacterium (assembly GCA_024643445.1). Taxonomy (GTDB): domain Bacteria; phylum Desulfobacterota; class Desulfobulbia; order Desulfobulbales; family Desulfocapsaceae; genus Ww85. Next base: position 1,527 of record JAHEMX010000532.1, read on the forward strand.
GCAGTAATGGTGTCAATGAGCATCTGGCCTGGTGGGCGTCTGTTGCGGATGACAGGGTCTTCAGGTAAGAAGACTTTACCAGATATCCATCATCAAGATACCCGAAATGAAAAGAAAAACGAAAAGAATCGTCCGGTATTTATCGCCCGGCAGGACGCGATAGAGCCTTGACCCGCCGATGGTTCCTGCCAGAACAAAAGGGGCTGAGACGGCAAACAGCATAAGCACTTGCCCGGTTGTAACGCCGCTGAGGCCATGGGCGATGGAGACAAGACACGAGTTGAAAAGGAAAAATCCGGTCAGCGTGGCTTTGATCTCGTCTTTACTCCACTTATTCAGGGCTGTGTAAATAATGACCGGTGGCCCGCCGGTACTGAAAGCGGCCCCAATCGCTCCTGAAAGGAAACCGGCTAGCCATGAATATGCCTGGTGCAACCGTCGTGGCCGCGGCGAGGCGGTCAGATTATAGATGGAATACGCGACGAGGAGTGACCCGAGCAGAAAACGTACCGTTGCCGCATCGATCGACTTGAGCAGGGTAACGCCGACAATGATACCGGGAATTGAGGCAAGACACAGCGGCACAATCTTGCTGGAGGCAAGAGATGACCTGAGTTGGATTGCCAGGATTATCGTTATGACGACGCTGTTGAGCGTGCAGAGAGGGACAGCGGTTTTGATGTCGAGAAAGAAACAGAGCAGGGGCATGGCCAGCAGGGCCGAACCGAACCCGGTCAACCCCTGTATAAAGCCTGAAAGAAGAAAGATTATGCCAACGGATAATACAATTGTCATGACGTGATATTCTTTGCTTCAAAGCTCCTTTATGTTACATAGTGCATGGGGGTCGTCAGGTCCTGGGGGTAGAATAACTACTATAAAGAATAGGGAATGTACAGAGAACAGATGCACTTTATTCGACAGCCGTTTCAGGATGGTGTTGATAGGGCTTTCTACTTTCCTGGAGGTACACGTCAGGAGATCGTTGATGAGATGATTCATGCCGTTGCCCAGGGCGTCCCTTTCATTACCATGACCGGGGATGAGGGCTCGGGTAAGACCATGATCTGTCGGGTGCTGGAGGAAAATCTTCCAGCGGACCTGCTGCCTCTTTTTCTGTCGCCTGCCCTCGAGTTTTCGGCTGATATACTCGGGGGCGGTTCCGAGGAAAGTCGCAGTGCTGAAATCGAAACAGATGATGATGGTGATACGGAAATAATTCTGGACGATCTCGTCGTACCGCGCACCCTTGAGTCCTTCGATGATATGATCTGCATTATTTTCGAGCAGGTTGTCGGGCGGGAAGTTGACGATGCTGAGGGGACAGATACCGAGTCTATTCTTGCCGACATCGTCAACAGTCTGCGTGCGAAAGGAAAGCGGCTGCTGATCGTTTTCGATGAGGCGGAAAAGATATACC
>JAHEMX010000077.1 GCA_024643445.1 Desulfobulbaceae bacterium
GGCCGACCTTATCCTGCAGCCGCTTCTCCAGGCCCAGTCCGATTTTCTGCAAGTCTTCCCTGAATCGATCACGGTCCTTCTCCCTGACACCAGGCCCGAGCCCCCTTCTCTTGCCACGCTTCAGCGCAAGGGCCAGGTTCTGTTCTATGGTTGCCGAGGGACAGGTGCCAAGCAGCGGGTCCTGGAACACCCGGGCGATCAGTTTCGCCCGCTTATATTCAGGCCAGCGGGTGACCTCACGCCCTCCTATCTCGATCGATCCGGAATCGAGCAGAAATGAGCCGGCTATGGCGTTGAGCAGGGTCGATTTGCCGGCCCCGTTCGAGCCGATGACCGTGATAAAATCGCCGTCTTCAATACGCAGGGAGAGATCATCGAGCGCCCTGACTTCGTTCACACTGCCGCGGTGAAACGATTTGCTGCAGCCGCTCAGGGTTATCATCGCGCCAGCACCTTTTTCTTTATATTTGGTGCGATCAGGGCAGCAATGACGAGCAGTGCCGTAATCAGGTTGAGATCACTCGGGCTGAAGGTGAAATCCCCCAGTTCAAGACCAAGAGCCAGTGCTATGGCCAGTCGATAGACAACCGAACCGAGCAGTGCGGCAATGATTGCCCGGGCAATTGAAGATGAACCGAAGATCGTCTCCCCAACGATCACTGAAGCAAGCCCCGCGATGATGGTGCCGATCCCCATGCCCACGTCGGCCGCGCCCTGGTTCTGGGCAATGAGCGCGCCGCTCAGCGCCACGAGACCATTGGAAAAGCCGACGCCGAAAATAATAATAAAATGGGTATTAACCCCAAGACTGACAATCATCTGGGGGTTGTCGCCGGTGGCCAGGATCGTCATGCCGAATTCAGTCTTCAGAAACCAGATGACAGAGGCCATGACCACCAGGGTAATCGCACCGAAGACGACAAGGCTGGCCAGGTGCGGAGGCACCCCCAAACCGATTATCGGATCAAAGACCGTGCGTGCGCCGATCAGGGCACAGTTGGGACCGCCCATGATCCGTATATTGATCGAATACAGAGCGATCATCGTCAGGATGGAGGCCAGCAGGTGCAGTATCTTGAATTTCGTGTTGAGCACGGCGGTAACCATGCCGGCAAGAAACCCTCCTGCCGCAGCAAGCAGCAGCGACAGGTAGGGGTTGATACCGCTGGTAATAGCGACAGCCGAGATGGCGGCACCGAGCGGCAGGCTGCCATCCACGGTGAGATCAGGAAAATCGAGGATCCGGAAGGTCAGATAGACCCCGATTACCATGATGCCATAGACAAGACCCTGCTCCAGGGCACCGAGAGCAGCATAAAGACTCATGATATCGGACTTTTACCCTGGTCCGGCTACTTGTACAGTCTGGTGGCTTCTTTAATGAGCACCGGCGGCGGGACAACGCCCATGGCCGCCGCAGCCTTGAGATTTATCTGCAGCTGCAGGTCCTGCTGAAACTCGACCGGAAGGGTGGCCGGACTGGCGCCCTCGATGATCTTTTTGGCCATGGCACCGGTCTGGTAGCCGTGCTTGTAGTAATCAAACCCCATGGCCGCAACGGCACCGCGCTGGACAGAATCGACATCGGCTGCAAAAATCGGCAATTTATTCTGGGTTCCCACCTTGAGCACCGATTCGAGAGAGGAAACGATGGTATTATCCGTCGGAATGAATACCGCATCGCAGCGGCCGACCAGACTCTTGGCAGCCGCATAGACATCGGCCGTCTTGGCGGCTGTGGCCTCTGCCACCGTAAAGCCCATTGACTGGCTCAGCTCTTTCAGTGTTGCAACTATCGCTTTCGAGTTGGCTTCACCGGCATTATAGAGAACCCCCAGCCGTTTAATGTCCGGTTTGAAGGTCATTATCATTTGCATGTGCTTGTCAAGCGGCAGCAGGTCGGAGACACCGGTCACATAGTCGCCTGGCTTGTCGAAAGCTTCAACCAGACCGGCCGCAACCGGGTCGGTAACTGCCGTGAAAAGAACCGGTCGCTTGAGATCGGCCGGTGCCTTCTGCAGCGCCTGCACCGTCGCCTGTGCAGATGGCGTGGCAATGGCCACCAGCAGGTCGGCCTTCTCCCCGATCATCTGCTGGCCGATCTGTGTGGCGGTTCCCATATTGGCCTGGGCGTTATGCACCTTGTATTCGGCCTGCACCCCATTTTCTTTCAGGTAATCCTGGAAACCCTTAAGGACGGCATCAAGGGCCGGGTGTTCAACAAATTGATTTACCGATATCATTACCGTCCCGGCACCGGCATGCTGTGTATAAAGTGTCAGCAGAAGCCCCAGAATCGTCATTGCCTTTTTCATGCTTATCCCTCCATCCGCACTATTTGTTCATGGCTTATTGGTAGCACCGGAAACCGTTTGCAGCAGGGTTGTCGCGAATCTCCCTGATCAAGACATCTAGTCCATTACCGCGCGGAGGTCAATACGATTCGATCCGGCCAGGGTGCTGCTGACTTCACCGGAAAGCCGGTTCCGGCAGAACAGTTCCCTTAACGTTTCCTCCCCGCTGGCGACCGGTAAGGAGAGGCAACAGGCGGAGCGGGGCGATAATAATAGCGGGGAGCACCAAAGTTTGGCCGATAGCCGTCGTAGTAGCGAATGAAGGTGGCACCGCCATATACTTCAACCCCTAAAAAGTTTTCTGACTCAGTATTCCGGTAATAGGGATAGTGAAACAGGGAAAAACTGCGGCCCCGCTCATTTTTCCTGATTACGGCCACCGGTGCCGGGGGCGGAGGATATAAGGCGCGTTCTCTCAACTGCTGTTCGACCTCCCGCAGATAGGACTGGTTATCGATATAGGTCTGCTGCATCGCACTTTCCCCGGCATCACTGCCAGTATCTTCCGGATAGACCACCGACAGGGGCCCGCCGGCCAGAGAAGAGCCAGAGTCCAGAAACAGGACAAAAAGCAGATAACAGATAATCCTTACCATGACGATGACCTCCAGGCTGGCTTCCCCCCAGGTTCAGGAACGTTTTGCCTTAATACAGCAAGATATCGGCATTGCGGGGATACTGCGGCAAATCCGGCATTACCGCATTCCTTTGTCGTGTGCCTGGGTTCCTGCAGCGACCGGCAACGTGCGCCAGAAGCGGATTGCTGCAGCATGGCCTGGCAGATGACTGGTGCACGCAATGGGACATTTCTCACCTTAGTTTATCATCTCATGGCATGCGCTGCCAAATCGCCGGTCTTTCTGCTCCCCGTTGCCGCAGTTTCAGTGGTGCGACGTAAAATCATTCAAAGTGATTTCTCAACTCCCGCAGAGCAGCAAACACCGCCACGGGATCATGACTTTTCAGTCCGGCATGCTTTTCAAGGTAAGCAATAATGGCAGGTTCCGTTGCCCGCAGGAAGGGATTGGTTTCAAGCTCCAGCTCAATCGATGATGGAGCAGATGGGGTATCGCCCACCCGCATTTCCTCTACCATCATGGCACGCTGCCGGACAGTGCCATTGGTTGCATCTACCTCGGCGGCAAAACGCAGGTTCAAGGCTGTATATTCATGTCCGAAATACAACTCGGTTCCCCGTCCGCAGGAGACGATTCTGGCCAGGGAGGCAACCATCTGTTCGGCGGTTCCTTCGAAAAGCCTGCCGCAGCCGGCACCAAACAGCGTATCACCGACAAAGAGCTTGTTACCGATATGAAAAACGACACTTGCGCTCGTATGTCCCGGGGTGTGAAACATCTTTCCTGAAATGGCGCCGACTTCAAAAGAATCCCCATCATCGAGAAATTCCGTCAATTGCGGAATGCGCCCCCCATCTTCTTTAAAGCCAATTATCCGCAAACGGGGATAGGCATCGAGCAGGTCATCTATGCCCCCGATATGGTCGTGATGATGGTGCGTGCAGAGAACCGCTGCAAGGGGCACCTGTTGCCGCTCAAGTTCGCGCATGACCGGCCAGGCTTCCGATGGGTCAACCACCGCGGCGTCAACCCGGCCGGCTCCGAAGACAAGGTAAGAATAATTGTCGTAAAGACAGGGAATGGTTATGATTTCCATAGCTATCACCTTAAAATGATGAGGAGTACTGGCAATTTCTTCACTTGCTTTTATAGTGACACAGTATAAGCACCATTCAATGAAAACCTCTATTTTTTTCATCTCATACAGCGCGACTCGGTACTTACCATGATTTACAGAAGATTTGGCAAAACAGAGATCCCCATGCCGGTTATAAGTTTTGGCTGCATGCGCAGCATGCATTCATGGCAGAATGAACGCTTCAAGGATATCCCTGACAAGTCCCAGACGACGCTGGAGAAGATACTCAGGACAGCTCTGGCCCATGGCATCAACCATGTCGAAACCGCTCACGGCTATGGTTCGTCAGAAAAGCAGCTGGGCCGGATACTCCCCACCATACCAAGAGAAAGCTACCTGCTGCAGACCAAGGTTGTGCCCTGCGAGGACCCCGAGGAATTTACCAGCAAGGTTGCCAAGTCAATGGAGCGTCTCCGGGTCGATCGGCTGGATCTGCTCGCCTTGCACGGTATCAACGATTATCGCTCGCTGTGGTACAGTTGCAGGAAAAACGGCTGCCTGGCCGCCGCCCGGAAACTGCAGGATAAAGGCAAACTCGATCATATCGGTTTTTCCGGGCATGGACCGAACGATCTTATCATGCAGGCACTGAATCACCAGGAAGATGGCGGCTTTGAATTCGCCAATATCCACTGGTATTACATTTTCGACGCCAACCGGTGCGCCATCCAGCGTGCGGCCGAACGGGATATCGGTGTTTTCATCATCAGCCCTTCAGATAAAGGCGGGCACCTGCACACACCATCTCCTGAGATCCAGCGGCTGTGCGCCCCCCTTTCGCCGATGCTCTTCAACGATCTCTACTGCCTTCAACAGGAAGGGGTCTGCACCATCAGTGTCGGCGCTTCAGCCCCCGAACATTTCGACGAACACCTGAAGGTTCTGCCCTACCTGGAAAGCCGGCAGACATCAATAATCAATGAGATCGACAACCGGCTTCGCACGGCGATGCGCGAAAAAACCGGGTATGAGCGGCCGGATCACTTCTGGGACCGCCTTCCGCCCTGGGACCAGGCACCGGGCAATATCAACCTGAGAATGGTGGTCTGGCTCTATAACCTCTATTGCGGCTGGGGACTGCACGGCTATGGACGGGCACGATACGACATGCTCAATGAAGGTTCCAGCTGGGTCCCGGGAAACAGCGCATCGCAGGTTCGTGACCTGGATTTCACCTCGATCAAATCCATCGACGGCCTGCCCGCAGATCAGCTCACAGAGCTGCTGGCAACAGCCCACGACGTCCTCAAAAAAACCGACCTCGCCCCCTGACCCCCGGACGCTTATTCAGCGTCCGGGTTGCAAGATTCCTCGGGACAATTTTCATCTCGCGTTACAACGGCTTGACTAATTGTTTTTCAGCATATAGTATTGCTCAATATTATTTTGCGAGATATCATAGCCGCCGCTGAGCCGGGTCATTAGTCCTCCCTGCCCCATCCCTCAGCCTGATTGAGGTTCGTCCGGCAGCCTCCCGGCAAACACTGCTGCACGATGGTAATCTTCTATGGATACGGTATGGAGAAAATAGCAGTAAAAAACTTGTACAAGATCTTTGGCCCCGACCCGGAAATCGCGCTGAAGCTGCTCGAGAAAGGTGAAAGCAAAGAAACCATTTACGAAAAAAACGGGCTCACCGTCGGCGTCCAGAACGCCAACTTTACGGTAAACAGAGGTGAGATATTTGTCGTCATGGGTTTATCCGGCTCCGGGAAATCAACCCTGGTCCGGCTCATTAACCGTTTAATTGAACCGACTTCGGGAGAAGTTCTGGTTGACGGCGAAGATGTCATCAAAATGAATCGTGCCGAACTGGTCAACTTTCGCCGTAAAAAAACCGGCATGGTCTTCCAGTCCTTTGCCCTGATGCCCCACCTCAGTGTCCTGGACAATACCTGCTTCGGCCTTGAGCTCGACGGCATAGCAAAAGGTCAGAGGGTAGAGCGGGCCATGGACGCGCTTAAACAGGTGGGGCTCGACGGCTGGGAAAAAGCCTATCCGGAAGAATTGAGCGGCGGCATGCAGCAGCGGGTCGGCCTGGCCCGGGGATTGGCGGTAGATCCTGATATCATGTTGATGGACGAGGCATTTTCCGCCCTTGATCCTCTGATCAGGACAGAGATGCAGGACGAATTGCTGAAACTCCAGGATCGCCACGAGCGCACCATTGTCTTTATTTCCCACGATCTTGATGAGGCCCTGCGCATCGGGGACAAGATCGCCATCATGGAAGGAGGAAGAATTGTCCAGGTTGGAACGCCCGAGGATATCCTCCAGAATCCTGCCGATAATTATGTCAGAGCCTTCTTCCGGGGCGTTGATCCAACCGGGGTTATCTCCGCCGGCGATATCGTCAGGGATAACCAGCCGACCGTTATCTGGCATACCCCCGAGGGCAGCACCCGTGCCACCCTGGAAATGCTGAACAATCTTGATCGCGAGTTCGCTTATGTGCTTGATTCCGAACATCGCTTCTTCGGCATTGTCTCCACCGATTCGCTGCTCGACCTTCTTGAAAGAGAACCGGGTAAAACCAGGATCGAGGCCGCCTTTATTCAGCAAGGGAAACCGGTTCAGGAATCGGAGTGTCTGCAGGACATCCTGCCGCTGGTAGCCTCGCACAGCTGGCCGATACCAGTGGTGACGGAAGGCAACGTATACCGGGGCGTGGTGTCGAAAAACAGGTTTCTGCGGACACTCTACCGGGCTGAAAATGACAGACAAAAAATTTGACCGGTGGTTCACCCTAGAGAGGGATTTAAAATATGCTCAGCTTCGAAGAACAGGTCATCCCGCTGGATGGCTGGATAACCCAGTTTATTGACTGGCTTGTTGACGGATACCGATGGTTTTTCCAGATCATCAAATGGCCGGTTGAACTGACCCTATCCAGTCTTGATAACGGACTGCTGGCCATCCCGCCGCTGTTGATCATCCTGGCCTTCTGCCTGATCGCCTGGCGGGTATCCGGCCTCAGACTGACAATCTTTTCCTTTGCGGCCCTTACCTTTATCGGTCTGCTCGGTCTCTGGGAAGATACCATGATAACGCTGGCAATGGTTTTCTGCTCCGTCATCTTCTGCACGATCGTCGGCGTACCGCTCGGTATCTGCGCCGGCCGGAGCGACCGCTTCGATGCGCTTCTCAGGCCCTGCCTGGATGCCATGCAGACGACGCCGGCCTTTGTCTACCTGGTGCCGATTGTCATGCTCTTTTCCGTCGGCAATGTGGCAGGCGTTCTCGCCACCATTGTTTTCGCCCTGCCGCCGATTATCAGGCTCACCAGCCTGGGGCTCCGGCAGGTCCATCCGGAACTCGTTGAAGCGGCCCTTGCCTTTGGGGCAACGAACTGGCAGGTCCTGCGCAAGGTCCAGGTACCGCTTGCCCTGCCGACGATCATGGCCGGACTCAACCAGACCATCATGATGGCGCTTTCCATGGTGGTCATTGCCGCCCTCATCGGCGCCGGCGGGCTCGGGGCGCCGGTCGTGCTTGGCTTAAACAGCCTTGATATCGGACTGGCCACAATCGGTGGGCTGGCCATCGTCCTGATGGCCATTGTCCTGGATAGAATTACCCAATCGATGGGTACACAGAAAAAGAACTGAAGGAGGATTTACATGTTTCAAAAAATTGTCATAGGTACCACATTTGCGTTACTGACCTTAACGGGAATCCCTGCCGTCCAGGCAGATCAAAATATGCCGGGAAAAGGCGTCACCGTGCAGCCGGCACGGGCAACCTGGAATACCGGCTTTTTCCAGGAGGCCCTGGTAAGCAAGGGTCTTGAAGAAATGGGCTATACCGTCAAAAAGCCGAAGGACCTGGCCAACCCGATCTTTTACAAGTCTGTTGTGCTCGGTGATATCGATTTCTGGTGCAACGGCTGGTTCCCGATGCATGACGCCCAGCTGCCCAAAAATTTCGATGAAAAAGCCGAGAAGGTGGGATACGTGGTAAAAGCCGGTGGTCTGCAGGGCTATCTGGTATCAAAAAAGTACGCCGACCAGTTCGGGATTACCTCCCTCGATGACTTCAAACGCGACGAGGTGAAGAAAGCCTTCGACAAGAACCGGGACGGCAAGGCCGACCTGACCGCCTGTCCTCCGGGCTGGGGCTGTGAAGGCGTTATCGCGCATCACATGGAAGCCTACAACCTGTCCGACCACATCAACCCGGTAAAAGCCGCCTATGAAGCCGGTATGGCCTCGGCCCTGGCCGAGTTCAAGAATGGTGAGCCTATTTTCTTCTATACCTGGTCGCCAAACTGGACCATCTTCAAGTTGAAACCCGGCAGGGATGTGGTCTGGATCAACGTGCCGGAAATACTGCCTACCGAAGCACAGAAGTCCGCGGTAGACCGCATGACAGTAACGGGGGTCGAGGGTGCCGTGGCCGATCCGGTCAAACTCGGTTTTGTTGTTTCCGATATCCGCATTGTCGCCAACAAGAAATTCATGGCGGACAACCCGGCGGCACGGAAATTTCTTGAGCTTTTCAGGCTGCCGCTGATGGATATCAACGAACAGAACACGCGCATGAACGATGGCGAAAAGAGCCAGAAGGATATCGAGCGCCATGCCGACGAGTGGATCGCCAAGAATAAGGCGCAGTGGGACAGCTGGCTTGATGAGGCCAGGAAGGCGGCTATTTAGAATAATCGCAATCCTTTTCTATCCGGCTGACAGCTCACCTCTTCTCCGGATAGAAAAGGCAAAATGCAAGGAAATGAAAAAAAAGCTGGAATAGCCCCCTGCAACAGATTAAACAACGATTCTGTGAATCTTATCTCGCGGGGTGGTATGAATACAAGAACAGTCTGTGTACAAAAGGTCACACAACACCTTCGTATTCTCTTCAGGGCTGTACAGGCTCATTCCAAGTTTATCGAGAAAACCTGCGGTTTGAGCAGCGCCAAACTCTGGATGCTGTACGAGATTTTTACCAATCCCGGCCTGAAGGTATCTCAACTCGCCGCGGCACTGACTATTCACCCGTCCACCTGCAGCAACATGCTCGACAAGCTCGAAGCAAAAGGGTTGCTGGTTCGTGACCGAAGCAAGACCGACCAGCGTGCCGTCCACCTGTTTCTGACCCGTGCGGGTGAAGAACTCCTGGGACTCGCCCCCCGGCCGGCCCAGGGTGAGTTGACCAGGGCACTCGAGCAACTACCTGAAGAGCAACTGCTCAATCTTGAAATAGGACTGGATGGACTGGTGCATTCGTTGCGAAGAAAGGACGATGGTGCCGGCCTGATTCCCCTCTCCGGCGAGCAGTAACCGGGTCATCCCGATCCGTTTGCCCGGCTGATTGCCCTGCGCCCGAATTCTCCACTCAGCCAGTAGATGAAAAAGATCATCATCGACTATTTCAAAAGCCCCTGCGGAGAGCTCGTCCTCGGCTGTGTTGACGAGAAGTTATGCCTTTGTGACTGGCGCTACCGAAAAAAGCGGCAGGCCATCGATAACCGGCTGCTCAAGGGTATCGGGGGCGTCTTTAGAGAAGACAAAAACGAACTGCTGCACCACGCCATCCAGCAGCTCCTGGAATATTTTGCCGGCCAGAGACACCGATTTGATATCCCCCTGCTGATGACCGGGACAGTATTCCAGAAGCGCGTCTGGCATGAGCTGTGCCAGATACCGTATGGAACGACCTCAAGCTACCTGCAGCTTGCAGAGCGAATCGGCAACAAAAGGGCAGTGCGGGCGGTGGCCGCTGCAAATGGAGCAAACGGGATTTCCATTTTTATTCCCTGCCACCGCATCATCGGCAGCAGTGGTGAACTTGTCGGTTACGCCGGTGGATTGCGGGCAAAAAAGAAGTTGCTGGAACTGGAAAACGCCAGCTTCAATGCATAAATTATTTTTCTATGAGCTATCGGTATGACGGCTCGACGAGCCAAAAGTTTGGCTCAACCTCAATGAATCATCTTTGCTGAGAGCAACAGTATGAAAAAAGCAAAACAACTAATCGTCCTGTGCGCCCTGTTACCACTCTTGCTATCAGGCTGCGGCGCCAAGACACAAATCACCTCTTCCTGGGCAAATGACAAGCAACTGCCGTCCAGCGGGACCGTCTTGATCATTGCCCTGAGCGAGAACGACACAACAAGGCTACTCTGGGAAAACAGTTTTGTCGAGATGCTTGCGGCGGACAAGGTACAGGCTGTTGCCAGCCATACCGTATCAGCGACACCCATCACCCCTGAAAAAGAAGCCGTGCTGCAGGTCATCAAGAGTGCAAAAGCCGATACCGTCATCATCTCCCACCTAATCGACAGTACAACAACGGTGCAGTGGCATCCGGGTATCACCTACTACGAGCCTACCGCTTTTTACGGCGGCATGTACAGATACTATAACACCGCCTACCGGGCCGTATACAGCCCCCCGACGACGACGCAGCATACCGTTGTCCGGCTTGAGACGAACATGTATGATGCAGCCACTGCCGAGCTCCTCTGGGCGGCCGGGTCATCGACGCTAAACCCCAAACTTCTGAAAACGGATTTTGAATCTATCGTCAAATCGCTCATCGACGATATGCAGAAACACAAAATACTCAGGTGAGAAAAAGGGCCAGGGATACGATTCGGTAATCGTTTCTCGTGACTGTGCGGAAACGGCCCGAAGAAGCCTGATACCTGAAAAAAACAATTATACAGGGTCACCTCTACTCAAACAGGTGTATGCATGCAAAAGAAGACCGCCACGTTCAACATCATTTCCGGCAAGAATGTCGGCTCTGGAACGATTATTGACCAGGCACTGATTGACCTGCTCATAGAAAAAGGCGTTTTTACGCCCGAAGAAATACAGGCAAAGGTGGATGGGATTCGCCGCGAGGTCGCTAAAAGAGATCCCATCGGCAGTTCATTAAGGTGA
>JAHEMX010000078.1 GCA_024643445.1 Desulfobulbaceae bacterium
GTGATTTACATCCCTGAAGTATGGCAAATCACCAGTCTCCTTGACAAGTGCGAGTTCTCAACTGGTGAAATATTCGGGTTCATGCAACCCGGGAAACCAGATTCTTTGCGACATCACCAATGGTGCCACCAGATAACTCAGGGTGGGTGGACGTGACGGTGGCGTTTGAAAGACTTGCCTGCTCGGAAGAACAAAGGTAGTCTGGCATGATTGAGAATATTGGCAGAGACCCGACACTCGGTGTGATCCGGGTCCTGCTCTATCAGGGTATCGGAAGCATCCGGTGATAAACATAAAAATGAGAATGAGGCAGGGATATGCACGGGAAAAAGCACTCGGTAGCGGTAGTCGGACTTGGTTCCATGGGAATGGGAGCCGCACGGTCATGTATCAGGTCGGGTCTGGAGACCTATGGCATCGATATCAACAGCAAGGCTCTCAAGGTCCTGAGTGAAGCGGGCGCCAGGGGAGTATCCTCAAGCGGCGATGAATTTTCTCGGGAAGTTGACAGCGTGCTGCTGCTTGTCGTCAGCGCCAAACAGGTCAGGCAGGTGCTTTTTGAGAACGCTCTGGCTGAAAAAGTACGACCCGGCACAGCAATCATGGTGTCAGCCACCATCTCGGCCCAGGACGCAATCGATATCAACTCGCACCTTGCTGAAAAAGACCTGATCATGCTCGATGCCCCCGTTTCAGGTGGTAGCGCCAAGGCGAACATCGGGGAAATGACGGTTATGGCCGCCGGATCGGATGAAGCATTTACAAAGCTCCAACCCGTGCTCGATGCCGTTGCAGCTAAGGTCTACCGGGTGGGTTCTGAGATCGGTATGGGAGCCACCGTAAAAATCATTCACCAGATGTTGGCCGGTGTCCACATTGCAGCCGGTGCCGAAGCCATGGCCATGGCGGCAAAGGCGAACATCCCGCTGGATCTGATATATGAAGTCGTGACGAATGCGGCTGGTAATTCCTGGATGTTTGAAAACAGGATGAAACACGTACTGGACGGCGATTACACGCCACAATCCATGGTTGATATTTTTGTGAAGGATCTTGGCCTGGTAACCGATACCGCCCAGTCACTCAACTTCCCTCTCTACCTGGCCAGCACCGCCTATCAGATGTTCACTGCCGCCAGTAACGCCGGCCATGGCATGGAAGATGACAGCGCGGTCATCAAAATTTTCCAGGGCGTTGAATTGCCAAAAAAGAAAGGTGATTAAACAGGTTACTCTATTAGTGAAGCATTCCCCGGAGTGGGACGCACCATCCCTTTTCGATATACCTCGGGAACCCCATCATGATACATGTGAAGGCTCCTGAGGTGCATCGCAACTCGCGATAAACGCACGCCGAACGGTTTATACTCCCGGCACCCTTACGCCGCCTTTAATCTCGACTCCCAGGCCGGATCGAGCCGGACATCCCCCGTTTTCTTACTGTACCTTCCCTGTAAAACAATTAATTCCGGGTAGTTGTCCAGAGAGCTGTAATCCCTGACGTGGATATCCTCTGCGTTCACCTTCATCGCCTCAAATACCCGCACACGATATTCATGGCGCGTTTCCGGGCAAGACCGCTCAACGGCCATGAGGTTCCAGACCCACTCGGCCTCTTCACTCAGGTCAACAACCATATACCTGGCAACAGGCTCGGGAATGGTTCTTGAACCGCCCTGCGATCCCTGCTCCGCAGATTTCTGCCAGAATCTCCAGTTCATCGATTTTCCTCCTCTTTTCATTCATTTTCAGCATCTGGTCGTGCGGTGAAGCTCAAACAAACACAACCACCTCAAGACGAATAAACGGAGCGTGCCGATTCTGTTATCCGGGCGTAGGAAAGCCTTATCAAAGCCTCTTTCCTCAATAAGAAAATAAGGATTTGTGCCGCTCATGTGAAGGGGCGTCCGAATGGGATTATGCGGCAGTGCCGTCAAGTTAACTGCCGTCTTCCTGTTTCCAGCCGTACAGGCCCCAGGCAAGGGAAAGCAACCCCAGGCAGGTCAGTCCTGCCGAAGACCAGGAAACAGCGGTAATGCCCCCGAGTTCCCAGAGAAAACCGCCGAGGACGACCCCGATCATCCGGCCGATACCGGCAGTTGCGTAAAAGCCGGCCATCATCGTTGCCCGGGACTGTGGAATGATCTCGGTGCTGAGTGAGAAACTTGTTACAATGCTCAGCTCAAAGGCGAAGAAAACAAAGAACATGCCGACCATCGCCGCCGGCAAAGACGCCCCGAGAAGGGGCAGGAGCAGATACGCCGCCACGGCCAGGCCTAGGCCCACGCTGATCGTTTTCTTCAGTCCAAGCCGATCAGCGAACAACGCGGTGGCCGATTCACCAAGCAGCTCGGCGCTGCCGATTGCCACGGTGCTGAAGCCAAGGGTGACGATACTTGCCAGAAACTCCTGTTCGAACCAGGCCCCATAGGTGACGAACAGGCTGTCATTTGCCACTGATATCCAGAAGCCAAAGGCCAGCATGCCGGCAGCGGGCCGGATCTGGATCAGCTGTTTAAGCGATGAAAAAAGACCGGGCCGTTTCTTGGTCAGATCGGCAACGGGCCTGTCGGGAGGAAAAATCCGGCCAAGACCTGCCCAGCTGATCGCTCCGAAGAGGGCGAACAGGAAAAACGCACTGCGAAATCCGGCATGATCGATTATCAGAGCAAGGGCCGGAATGCCAATGAGGGTACTGCCGGCCCAGGCCATCTCGACAACCCCTATCACCCGCCCCCGCCGCTCAAAAGGCACCGTACTGCCGATAAAGGCCTGGATCGCCGGATCGAATATCGTTTTGCCAAAACTGGCAATTACCAGGCCGAGAAAGACCGGCCAGTAGGTAGGCACCAGGCCGCAGAGGAGCATCCCTACGGCGAGCACACCAAGGCCGCTTCTCATCATGAACCGGTAACCGAAGCGATCCGCAAGCGGGCCGCTGAGCACACCGAGCAGGGCGCTAAACTGGGTTGTGGCAATTATCGAGGTGACTGCCGCAAGCGGCACCTCAAGGCTTCGGCTCAGAGCCGGCGCAAACGGGTAGATAAACCGGCGCGCCGTATTGAGCAGCAGCCGGAAAAGCGTAGCAATAAGGATCTGTCTGGCGAGCGGTGATAGCATCATTCTCCTGTCGTTCTTCCTTTCTGGTGGTCGTTCCAGGGTCATGCGAAGCACCGGTTCAGCAATAACGAAGAGCTCCTTGACTGGAAGCTGAAAAGCAACTGCTTTCGAGCACTCCTGCGATCCGGACGGTATGTACCGGCAGGAAAAGACCATGCTCACCTGCCGGTGATTCTAGCGTTTTTCTTTGTTTACCAGCACGGTTGTCATCAGGATACCGGAAAAAATCAGGATGATGCCCTTCAGGTGGTATGGATAAATGGCCTCACCCAGGAAAATGACGGCAAGAATAGTGCTGAACACGGGCATCAGGTGGATAAAGACCCCGGCCCGGTTCGCCCCGATAATCCTGACGGCCCGGTTCCAGAAAATAAAAGCAAGTATCGAGGCAAAGAGTGCGACATAGAGTATCGTAACAATGGTCGACACATTGAGTGTCATGCTTTTGCCGCCCATCATCTCCATCAGGTAAAGGGGCAGGATTGCAGCAAGTCCGATGATAACGATACCTGACTGGTAGGCAAATGGATGCAGCCCTTTCGGATATCGCCGCAGATTTGCGGAGTAGAGCGCCCAGAAAAAGGCGGCTGCCAATACCAGCAGATCACCGCGGTTGAAGGTAACCGCCAGCAGTTGCGCCATCTCCCCCCTGGAAATAATGAGCAGCACACCGCCAAGGGAAACCAGGACCCCCAGGCATTGCCGGGGGCTCATCCTCTCATGGTACAGAAGCCATGAAAACAGTGCGATAAGGACCGGGATGCAGGAATTGACCAGAACCGCATTAATTGCTGTGGTACTCTGCATTGCCATATAAATCAGGGTGTTAAACCCCGCCACACCCAATAGCCCCTGCAGGGCGATAAAACCAAGGTGTCGGTGCAGCATGCTTCGCTGCCTCCACAGATGGCTGAAACCGAAGAGGGAGAGTATGGCCAGGGCAACGCTCCAGCGCCAGAAGGACAGACCAAGTGGCGGGATATCAGCATGCATGCCGCGGCTGAGCACAAAGTTTCCAGACCAGAACAGGGTTGTTAAAATCAATAAGAGGTAAGGCATGGTAATATGAATTGCGCCTTCGAGTGGCGCTGTCTGCAGTGAATGATTTCAATCGCCGGGGCTGGAGGATGCGGATACAAGGTCCAGCCGGAATGACGTTGAATAAGACGTCACAATCAGGTCGTATGCGATCAGCTCAAAACCGCCAGCGAGTTATTGTTCTTCTTTCAGCTCAAGGTAAAGATCTCCCCGTCCCTGCTTTCCCTGCGCTCCTTTTCCGGCAATGCGCAGCTTTTGCCCGCTGCGGCTGGCCGGCGGTATTTTCACTTTCAGCAGTTCCTGCCCATCCGGCCCTTGTGAAACGACCTGGACAACTTTTCCCCGGCGGAATTCTTCCGCCGTCAAAGGGGTTATGTAGGTGATATCGAGGCCTGAAGGAGCCGTTGCTTTCGGGCCTGCCGGCTCTTTTGCTTTTGTTCGGCCGAGCAGCGCACCGATGCCGGTGCCGAAACGTTTCAGCACCGAGTCCTTAGCCGACAATTCCTTCCTGGCGGATCTGAGAAGTGCCGGCCCGGCAAGCGAACCGAACAGAAAAAGACCGCCGAATAAGAGCGACCCTTTACCGCCAAAAAAGCTCTTCCGGACAAAAGAGGAATTGGCGCGAAACCCTGATCGTTCAAACTCCCGGAGCAAGCCCTGGAACATCTGCTGAAAACGGGGATCACGGAACAGGTCTCGCAGAATATCTTCCTGGCTGTAGGTAAACCCTTCTGTGCCACTCGTCCCGTTCCAGGTAGAGCCGGTTGCCCTGGCACTATCATAGGCCCGCTTTTTCTCAGGGTCGGTAAGCACACCGTAGGCCTCTGCTATCTCTTTAAACCGGCTCTCCGCCTCCGGGTCATCAGGATTGCGATCCGGATGGTATTGCATGGCAAGTTTCCGGTATTTCCGTCGAATGTCCTCTTCGCTAAAATCCGGGGTAACTCCGAGTATCTGGTAATAGTCTTTCATTGTCCGCTGCGTCCTGCCCATTGCATCCTGTTAATCATATGCCCGTCGGGTTGCTAAAAATTTTGGCTTAATCTTCTTCTCTGCCAACGCGGGGGGAATGGCTGTTCCCCTGGCTGCCAACTGCACTATATGGAGCGTTTCCCGTTATCGCAACGCTTAGTTTGAAAAGGCGGGAATCACCCTGCTGCTCCGCTGCCGAAGCGCCAGCCCGGCGGCACGGTACCTATAAGTGTTGTGTGATCTTCAAGAGTCGTCTAATATAACATCTTGTTATCCTTACTCTCCCTTTCACAATAAAGGGTACTTTTGAAGAGATGGCATCAGAGGCTCCCAGCAATAAATCCCTATTCACCGGTTTTTTCCTCCACCTGCACCCGAGGACGATCCCCGGTGAGACACTGCGTGTTCAATTGAGCTTCGGGCTCGGAGGAATGGCCGCGATCCTTTTTGCAACCATGCTCCTGACCGGGGTACTGCAGGTCGTATCCTATTCATCACACAGCAATTCTGCCTATCAGTCCATTCAGCAGATGTACGACGAAGGCAGTATCGGCGGTTTTATCAGAAACATCCATTTCTGGGGCGGCAACCTCCTTGTCGTCGTAACCTTCCTGCATCTGCTGCGTGTTTACCTGACCGGTGCTATCGATCAAACCCGCCGGTTCAACTGGATCACCGGTGTCTTCATTTTCATTCTTGTCCTGTCTGCAAATTTTACCGGCTACCTGCTGCCATGGGATCAATTGGCCTATTGGGCCGTCACTATCTTCACCAATATGATCTCCTATATTCCCGTTGTTGGCGACTGGCTGGGCGAGACGCTGCGCGGAGGCACGGAGGTCGGTTCGGCAACACTTGCGAATTTTTTCGCCATTCACGTGGCCATTCTGCCGAGTCTGCTACTGGTACTGCTGATTCTGCACTTCTGGCTGGTTCGTAAAGCCGGAGGGCTGGTGCAGGCGGAAACGGCCCGGAGCTCCGAAGCCGTTCGGGTCGCCGCCGTTCCAAACCTTATCCAGCGTGAAGCAGCAGTTGGCCTGGGCCTGCTTGCCGTGCTGTTTATCTTCGCCGCTTTTTTTGACGCACCGCTTGCGGATCAGGCAAACCCGGGCCAGAGCCCTAACCCGGCCAAGGCTGCCTGGTATTTCATGGGACTTCAGGAACTGCTGCTGCATCTTCACCCGGTTACGGCAATATGCATCGTTCCGGCCATGATCATCATCGGTCTCGTCCTGCTACCGTTCTGGCAGAAAGCCGCCTTGTCGCCCGGCCGGTGGTGCGGCGGGAAACGGGGGATGCTCCTGGCGCTCTGGTCGTTTATCGGCGGCTTTTTGGGTGCCCTCCTCATCGTTGTCATCGATGACAGGCTGATTCGATTATCCACGGCAATAACTAACAAGAGTACCTGGCTGACACGGGGAATAATGCCCCTGGCTGCCACGATCTTTTTTCTTATGCTGTTATTTGTGCTACTCAGAAAAAGAAACCACCCCGGGGCTGAAGCGCTGATGTCCCTGGTAGTAGTACTGACTGCTTTCATTCTTGGTCTTACGGCTGTCGGGATATGGTTTCGCGGTCCCGGCATGATTTTGATCCTGCCTCTTTAACCCGGAACATAGCTCATGAGTCGTCAATCCCCCGTGCAGGAAGAAAAAACAGTCGGCAAACCGCGGCGCAGACGTTTTCTGAACTGGCTTTGGGGTGGACTGGCAGCGCTTGCCTGTGGCGAGATCGTCTGGTTTGCCGGCTCGCTTTTGAAAAGCAGGCGGAGACGGGAAGAAAAGCGATTGGCCCTGAAGCTGATCGATGCCGGAATGGTCCAGAATTACAAGCCGGGGCAGGTCATCGCCATAACCGATGGCTCGTTCTATCTTGCCTGTCTTGATGATGGCAGCTTTATGGCCTTGTCCCGCACCTGCACCCACCTCGGCTGTTCGGTACCATGGGACGAAAAACAGCAGAAATTCGTCTGCCCCTGCCATGGATCGACTTTTGACCGGAACGGAAGTGTCTTGACTGCTCCGGCGCCGCGGCCACTGGATTATTTCCCCGTCAGGATTGAAAACGGCCTGATCAGGGTTGATATTTCCACGCCGCTCAGGCGCGGAAGTTTCTCTGTTTCCCAGGCGGCGCGGGTATAATATGGGTGCGAACCGAGAACCTTCTGCAAAAGCAAAACATGCTCCCCGTTCAGCGAGCCACTGGGAACGCGGGGCGCTGGTGGCGGCTCTTGTCGTTCTTGCCGCCCCGTTCATCTACCTGATGCGCCCGGAGCATACTGTCAGCGTGCCGGTTGAGCCGGAACTTCATTTTGTCGGCAGCAGCAAATGTGGAGGCTGTCACCAGGAATCCTACGCAAAATGGCGGGGATCACACCATGATCTTGCCATGGATGAGGCGACACAACAGACGGTCCTCGGGGATTTCAACAATGTCACCTTCACCGACCCCCACAACCAGATCAGCAGCCGCTTTTTCCGCCGGGATGGCGGGTTTTACGTTGAAACGCAGGGGCCGGATGGCAACCTGGACACCTTTCAGATAACCTATACCTTCGGCGTTTACCCGCTCCAGCAATACCTGGTGCCGTTTCCCGGCGGCAGACTGCAATGCCTTAATATCGCCTGGGATGTCCGCAACAGTTCCTGGTATCGGCTGCCGCCCTATGAAGTCAAAGGTCCGGCCGACTGGTTGCACTGGACCAGAGGCGCCCAGACCTGGAACGGCATGTGTGCCGAATGCCACTCAACCAGGGTGATCAAGGGATTCGATATTGGTTCAGAATCATACCAGACGAGCTGGCAGGAGATTGACGTCGGCTGCGAGGCCTGCCACGGCCCCGGATCGAAACATCTTGCCTGGGCTGATCGTCCGGCCCTCGCCCGCCCCGCCGTGGAAAATTTCAACCTTTCGGTAAGCACCGGCAATCTTGATACCAAAAAACAGATAGCAATCTGCGCCCCGTGCCATTCGAGACGATTCCAGCTTGGCGACAATACCCATGGGCCCGGGGAGCTGCTGGACAAGATGGTACCGTCTCTGCTCGAGGAAGGACTCTATTATCCGGACGGACAGATTCTCGAGGAGGTGTATGTATACGGCTCCTTCATCCAGTCAAAAATGTTCCAGAACGGCGTGCGCTGCTCCGATTGCCATGATGTCCATAGCCTTGCGCTGCACAAAAAGGACAATGGACTCTGCCTGCAGTGTCACCGGGCCGAAACGTATGACGCCGTCTCACATCACTTCCACAAGCGGGAGCATGAGGGCAAACCGAGTGCAGGGTATCTCTGCGTCAAGTGCCATATGCCGGGACGCACCTATATGGGTATTGATTATCGGCCGGACCACAGCCTGCGGATTCCACGCCCCGATTTGAGCCGGAAAATCGGCACGCCAAACAGTTGTTCCAGCACAGGATGCCACGATGACAAAGACCTGGAATGGATAAACAGCAATTATAGCAAATGGTATGGACAGGCCCGGAAGCCTCATTACGGAGAAGTGTTCGCCGCGGCACGAGCCGACAGCCCCGGGTCAGGCGACAATCTCACCCGGCTCGCCCAGGATCGACTTCTCCCGGCAATCGTCCGGGCTACCGCACTCTCTTTATTGAGAAACCATCCGTCTGAAGAAACAACCGGACTCTTCACCCGGGCTTTGCAGGATGAAGACGCCCTGATTCGCTACACCGCCATCCGCAGCCTGCAACACCTTGACCAGCAGACTACCTTGCGTTTAATCGCCCCAAAACTCTATGACCGCGTAAAGGGTGTTCGCATGGAAGCGGCTCTGGCCCTTGCTGCAATTCCCGAAACCTCACTGCGACCGGAGGATGTCGATGCCTTCAGGATAGCAATCGGGGAATACCGGGCAGCCATGCTCTACAATGCTGATTTTGCCCCACAGCGTTATAATCTCGGCAATCTGGCCGCGGCCCAGGGTGCTGGCACAGAAGCCGAAGCCTTCTATCTCCAGGCGATTGCGATCGACGACCAGTTTTATCCGGCAAAAGTAAACCTGGCTATGCAGTACAACCGGGACGGCCGGAACGATAAAGCGGCAGCGCTTCTGATCGAGGTTCTTGCAACCAACGGGGAGCTCTATGAAGTTGCCTACTCCCTGGGACTCCTGCTGGCCGAAATGCAGAATTTTTCAGAAGCAGCCCACTACCTCGCCAAGGCCGCAGACGGTATGCCGAACTATTCACGGGTCAGATACAATCAGGCACTGGCGCTGATGAAAATGCAACGCTGGCAGGAAGCCGAGCAGGCCCTGCTGAAATCGCTGGAAGTCTCTCCGACCAATCGTGAATATTTTACGACGCTTGCCAACCTCTACCTGAATTTCCAGGACACCGCCCGGGCCAGAAAGCTTGCGGAACTGACCCTTCAGACACAGCCCGATCACCCGGATGCCCGCGAGTTGTTGAGGATACTTGAAAAAAACAAGTAATTTTAAAAAATGCCTTTTCCCGCCCGAAAAAAAGAGAGCGCCTTTTGGCGTTCAGAGAGCGCTGCTACCGGGAGCGTATCTCTTACCCTGAAAATCACCTAACTTGATTATCAGCGAACAATTCCTTAGAATTAAGGCTATCCAATAGAATTACCATTTCCTGACAACGAGAGAGCCCATGGCCACAAAAAGAGTCCAGCCCCCCAAGAAAAACCCGACCCCAAAAACCGTATTTGATCTGAACAGTTCAGAATGGTACCTGAACCGTGAGCTGACCTGGCTGAGCTTTAACAAACGGGTTTTGCACGAGGGACTGGATAATCAGGTTCCTCTGCTTGAAAGGGTTTTCTTTGTTGCCGTTGTCGGCTCCAATCTGGACGAGTTCTTCATGAAGCGTATAGGCGGACTGAAGCAGCAGGTCGGTGCCGGGGTGAGAAGGCTCACCGTCGATGGCATGCTGCCGCAGGAGCAGATTGACGCAAGCTATAAGATTGCCCAGGAGATCCTGGTGGAACAACGGGTGATCGAACGGCAGCTGCGTGAGCTGCTGGAAAAAGAAGGTATCTGCTTCCGCAGCTATGAAGAGCTCACCCCCCAGCAGAAGAAGGAAATGGACGCGTTTTTCGTTCGGGAAATATACCCGCTCCTGACACCGCAGGGTATCGACCCCGCACATCCTTTTCCGTTTATTTCCAACCTGTCGCTCAACTTACTGGTTACCATCAGCAAGCCCGGATCAGAACACCAGCTGCTGAATCGCATCAAGGTTCCGCTGGGAGTCGGTGTACCACGTTTTATCAAGGTCGGGCAAAAACATCTCTATATCACCTTCGAGGATCTGATCGCCAACAACCTCCATCATATCTTTCCCGGTCTGACTATCCACAGCTATGAGTATTTCCGTGTCACCCGCAACGCCAATACCGACAGCCGCGGAGAACAGGCCAATGATCTGCTGGCTATGATCGAGTCGGCCCTGCGCGACCGGAAATTTGCCGATATCGTCCGTCTCCAGACGGGTGCGGGAATGTCAGACCACCACCGCGGCATGCTGGCCGCCGAGCTCGGCATAGACGAACAGCAGGATGTCTTCGATGCTCCCGGTATCCTGGCCAAAAGAGACCTGATGGAGCTCTGCAGGATTGACCGGGCCCATCTACATTACCCGGTTCACCACCCCTGCGACCACCCGCAGCTGCTTATTGACGAACCCAATATTTTTCATATCCTGCGTAAACAGAAATCAGTCCTGCTGCAGCATCCCTATGAATCGTTTGATACCTCGGTTGAACGGTTTCTCAAGGAAGCAAGTACCGACCCAAAGGTTCTCGTCATTAAAATGACCCTGTACCGCACCAGCTCGGACTCGC
>JAHEMX010000533.1 GCA_024643445.1 Desulfobulbaceae bacterium
TATCCGATACTGACCCTGAGGCCTGATGGCCGCGCTATCTATGAGCCGAGCGGCATCTACAAAAAGCCGGGAGATCTCCAGCATAACCCTGACTGCGCAGCCTTTCTTGACCAGGTGGCCGAAGACGGCGGCGAAAGCTTTTACCGGGGTGACATCGCCAGCCGTATCGATCGGGACATGAAGGAAGGGGCCGGTTACCTGACGCGTGAAGATCTGGCCGCTTACCGGGTGCATGAGCGGACGCCGCTGAAGATTCCCTATCGGGGCTATCATCTTCTCACCTGTCCGGAGCCGTCCATGGGTGGAACACTCATCGGGCTGTCAATAGCCCTGCTGGAAAAGCTGGGTCCTTATGATGGCGCCTGGGGTGACGGCGGGCAGCTGGCCCGTACCGTGGCCCTCATGCAGCAGGTGGAGAACATTCGCTCAGCAGGTGTGACCACCCCCGCCCTGCTCAAAGCCTTTCTTGAAGATGGTCAGGTTCTTGCGCAGTCCTGTCAGCGGATCAGGACGTTCAGCCGCGGTACGACCCACGTCAGCATCGCCGATCAGCATGGCAATTGTGCCGCAATGACCTGCTCCAACGGGGAAGGCTCCGGCTATCTTGCGCCGGGTACCGGTGTTATGCTCAATAATATGATGGGCGAAGATGATCTGCACCCGAACGGCTTCCATACCAGTCCTCCCGGAGAGCGTGTCGGCTCGATGATGTCCCCGTCGCTGCTCGTTCACGGCAGTGATATCAGGCTGGTCATCGGCAGCGGAGGATCAAAGCGCATTCGTACGACGATCAGCCAGGTGCTCAGCCAGTTCGTGGATTTCGGACGCAATCTGCAGGAAGCCGTCGAAGCGCCGCGCCTTTTCTGGGATGGCGAGACGGTACAGGTTGAACCCGGCTTCGGGCCCGACGCGCTTGCTTTCCTGGCCTCTCAGGTTGCCATCAATATATGGGATAAAGCTGACGTCTATTTCGGCGGTGTACATGCTGTTATTCCCGGCGAAAGCGGGGTCGGGGATGCACGCCGGGGCGGGGCGGTCGAAGAAGTCGAAAACAGGGAATAAGTGAGAAGATCTCTGCATCATAGCATCAGACAGATACCGTTATTCCCTTTCTTCAAGGGTCATTGCTGTGCGCCATGAGAAACGGAGACCCCTCACATGCGGAGCACTATGTTGTCACCTCCATTCAGGCGTGTTGATCGCACCCGTTTCAAAGAGCTGACCTTTCCTCACCTCGAATTTCTCTACAACGTTGCCTTGAAATATACCGGGAAGCCCTACGATGCTGAGGACGTGGTTCAGGAAACCATGTATACGGCTTACCGTAAATTTCATCAGCTCAGAGACGAAGACAAGTGCCGGCCCTGGCTCTTTTCTATCCTCAGAACGACCTTCCTGCGGGAGTTGCGGCTCCGCAAAAAACGTCCGCTGCTTGACGATGGCAACGGGTACCTGAAAGATGTTACCGATGAATCCGCTGAATCACTGGCCGGGCTGCTTGAACGAAAAATTGACCGGCAGCAGGTTCAGCAGGTGCTGGACAGTATGGAAGAAAAACATAAATCACCACTTATTCTTTTTTATATGGAAGACATGACCTATCAGGAAATTGCCGATTTCCTCGACATACCGATTGGCACGGTCATGTCCAGGCTGGCCCGTGCCAAGAAGCAGATGAAAAAGGCCCTGCTTAAAATGACGCAGCAAAAGAGTGGCCGGGGAAAATTGGGCCTGCTCGCGGTGCTGCTGTATCAGGGGGTGAGGTGATGGATTGCAAACAATTTCAAGCGTGGCTCGAGCAGCGGGATCTTTCCGATCTCTCCGAAGCGGATCGTGCGGCGAGGCATAAAATTTCATGTTTCAACTGCCGGGAACTGGCGGCCAAGGATGAAATGCTCGATAAGACGATCGCGCGCGGGCTGGCGAAGGAGCGGCTTCCCGATCATCTTGAGAAATTGGTGGTATTAAACCTCGGCGCCGGCAGCAGTTCGCCCCGTCGATTCTCACCGTGGATCATCAAAGGCGCATCGGCCGCTGCAGGAGTAATCGCTTTATTGCTGGTATTGTTTCTCGTACCCAGTGACAATACGGCACGCAAAAAATTCGGATCGGCACTGGCCCTGGACCATATCGAGCTGGGGCGGAAGCACCCGGTCGATAAGGTTGTTAATTTGCCCGACTGGTTGGGAGACCATGCCCAATTCGGGGCAACCCTGCCGGCGTCTTCCAGCTTCTACGGGCTTGAGTTAATTGGAGCGAGGATATGCGTGATTGGCAACTGTACTACCGTTCATCTCGTTTATCGTGATAGCGGCCGGTTCGTTTCTCTCTATATTATTGACGCCAAACAGGTACCGGCCGCACTGCAGGAAGGGAAGACATACACCAGTTCAGCGGATGGCTTGCAGGTGAAGTTGTGGCGGGAAAATCATCAGGTGTACGCACTCATTTCCTGATCAGGCCAGCCATGGGCTGCAAAATCGGTAATAGCGGAGCTAACCCAGCTGCAGAAAGGTGCCGAGCTGATAGATCAGGACCGCAAAGCCAAAGGCAAAGATGGTGTTGAATCCCATGGAAAAGGCCGCCCAGCCCCAGGAGGCCTCCCTGGCGATACAGGCCACCGTGACAAAACAGGGCGCGTAGAACATGATGAAGACCAGTGCGGCAACGGCGACAACACGATTCCAGTCGGAAGAGGCGTGTAGACGCTTTCCGAGAGATTCTGCCTTCTCGACATCAACTTCACCCATTGAATAGGCGGTACCAAGGGTTGAAACAATAATTTCTTTGGCCGCAAACCCGCCGACAAGAGCGATATTGGTGCGCCAGTCGAACCCGGCGAAGCGGGAAAAGGATTCAAGCCCCTTACCGATTCTACCGGCGAAGGATGATTCCAGGGCCTGTCTTGATTCTGTTTTGTCTATATTTTGCAGCAATGT
>JAHEMX010000079.1 GCA_024643445.1 Desulfobulbaceae bacterium
ATGGCGAGAATCTGTCACTTGTCGAAATCGCCCGCCAGAACATCGAACACGTCAAACAGAAGCAGCGCGAAAAATGAGCCCTGCAATTACGGGGACAGTACACTTAATTCCCCGTCCTCTTCCTTTGAAACCGCAGGGCCTTGAATTCTCTATCATCACACAGTCGAAGAGTGAATTAAGTATACTGTCCCCGTAATTGCCCGTAATTGCCCCGCGTATTTTCAGTGTGTCCCGAGAGATTGACAGAGGGAGTGCTGTATGTCAATAAGATCGTCCCATTTGACATATGACGATTTTTATGTCAAATTGCAGGCCGTAGATATACCGAAAGTGGGTGAAGAAATTGAAAATATCTGAATTTCAGGCTGGCAGCTTCGAGCGGCAATTCCAATATGAAAGCTTTTTACCTGTCCTGATCAATCATGGGTGGATTGTAGACGAGTCGGAACTCGTCACTCTGCTCGACGATGCGAATCGTCGCCTGGGAGAGTTGAATGCTTTTTCGCAACTGGTGCCTGACATCGATTTTTTTATCAGCATGCATATTACCAAGGAAGCTACAACATCCAGCCGCATCGAAGGTACTCGTACCAGCCTGGAGGAGGCTTTAATCAAAGTACAGGATGTTGCCCTGGAGAGACGCGATGACTGGCAGGAAGTACATAATTATATTGCGGCAGTCAATTATTCAGTCAACCGTTTAGCAACGCTACCGCTTTCTAACCGATTACTGAAGGAAACTC
This sequence comes from Desulfobulbaceae bacterium, assembly GCA_024643445.1. Taxonomy (GTDB): domain Bacteria; phylum Desulfobacterota; class Desulfobulbia; order Desulfobulbales; family Desulfocapsaceae; genus Ww85. The sequence goes on from JAHEMX010000079.1 coordinate 744, forward strand.
ACAGGATTTTGATGCAGGGAGTTCGTGGGGAGCATAAAAATCCGGGCGAATTTCGGACGAGTCAGAACTGGATTGGAACAAACCTGAAGCGTGCGACTTTTGTTCCACCGCATCCTGATCACCTTCCACGGTTGATGGGAGATCTGGAAAGTTTTATTCACAATGAAAAAATTCATGTTCCCCATTTGATTCGAGCCGGTATTCTTCACTACCAATTCGAAACAATCCATCCATTCCTGGACGGAAACGGACGTTTGGGGCGCCTGTTAATAGCACTCTATCTGGCACATCATCATTTGCTAAGCAGGCCGGCCCTTTACCTGTCAGACTTTTTCGAGAGGAACAGAGCTGACTACTATGATTATCTAACGATGGTTAGAACTCGCAATAATTTATCGATGTGGCTGCGTTTTTTTCTCACCGGTGTTCAGGAAACGGCGGAAAGATCTATCGGTGTCTTCAGGGGGATTTTGGCTTTAAAAGAACGAATTGAACAAGAAATTATACCGCACTTTCATACAAGACGTCGGAAACATGCAAAAATATTGTTGCAGACGCTGTATCAGCGACCGGTAATGACTATTAAACAGCTGCGTGAAATTCTGGAAGTACAGCCTAATACTGCCAGTTCATTGATGAACGATTTTGTTGCGTATGGGATACTAAAGGAGATGACAGGGAACAAACGTAATCGATTATTTGCTTTTCATGATTACATCCAGTTGTTCAGAGATGCGTGAGCAGTTTGGTGAATTACGGGGACAGTATACTTAATTCCCCCGCCCTCTTTCTTAAGATCGCGGGGCCTTGAATTCTCTATCATCGCACAGTCGAAAAATGAATTAAGTATACTGTCCCCGTAATTGCCGTAATTGTGTAATTGGCTGAAGGGTGCAGGAATTAAAGGCAAATTTTTTTTTGATAAATTTGTCATGCAATTTTAATACCCTATCGATTTTCTCAGGGGTAATTTCTTATTTCCTTTCACGTGCAATTTTCTGTTATTTTATCACCGCGAATTTCTGATATTATTTTATTTTTTGTACAATATGTTGTAGTTTGCTATTGAGAGCACCACAAATGTGGTGTATACCGTAATTGGAATTACGAAGAATCGCGCTGCTGCTGCACTGGAGCCGCTTTTTCGCCTCAACGTTGTAAATCATATAAACTACCGGTGACGATATGCTCGAACCATACACGCAAGGAGAAGTGGTAATGTCAGCTGATGGATCCTCATACCCATTGACTGAAACAGCCGAAACGGTGCTCAAGAGGAGATACTACCTCAAGGACGAGAACGGCAATCCGGTGGAGACCTGGGAAAAGTTGAGCCATCGAGTTGCCGATGCCGTTGCTCTGGGCAAGAGAAAACCGAAAAACTACAATGATCTGCGCCAGCGGTTCTTCGACATGATACACTCCATGGACTTCCTGCCCAACTCGCCCTGCCTGATGAACGCCGGAACCGACCTGGGGCAGCTCTCGGCCTGCTTCGTCCTGCCGGTAGGCGATTCCATGGACGGTATCTTTACCGCAGTACGCAACGGCGCGCTCGTTCATAAAACCGGCGGCGGCACCGGCTATGCCTTTTCCCGGCTGCGCGCCAAAAATTCCTCGGTGGCATCCACCCAGGGGGTTGCTTCCGGACCGCTGTCCTTTGCCGCGGTATTTGATGCCGCAACCGAGACCATCAAACAGGGCGGCAAACGGCGGGGTGCCAATATGGGGGTATTGCGGATAGACCATCCGGATATTCTTGATTTCATCTCCGCCAAACAGAACCAGGAAAAATTCAACAATTTCAACTTCAGTGTGGCCGTCACCGACTGCTTCATGAAGGCCCTCGAAGAGGACGGCGAGTATGATCTGGTGGAACCGTCCAGCGGTGAAGTCATAAAGTCCCTGAAGGCACGAGAGGTTTTTGATCAGATTATCGATCTTGCCTGGCTCAATGGTGAACCGGGAGTGCTGTTCATTGATGCGGCCAACAAGGCCAATCCGACCCCGCAGCTCGGACCGTTCGAGGCGACCAATCCCTGCGGGGAGCAATGGCTGCTGCCATACGAGAGCTGTAATCTCGGTTCGATCAACCTGGCCCGGTTTGTCAAAGATGGCGCCATTGATTATGAGCGCCTGGAAAGGATCGTGCATACCTCGACCGTCTTTCTCGACAACGTTATCGACTGCAACCGTTTTCCGATCCCGGAAATCAAGGAAATGACACTGAAAACCAGGAAGATCGGGCTGGGGATCATGGGGATGCACGATATGCTGATCCAGCTGGCGGTTCCCTATGCGAGCGAAAAAGGGCGCCAGGTCGCTTCCGACGTGATGAATTTTATCCGTGACGCGGCCGAGGCCGAGTCGATCCGGATCGCTGAAAAGAAAGGACCGTTTCCCGCCTATGACAGCGCGGTGAACAGCTATGCACCGCGCCGCAATGCGGCACTCACATCGATCCAGCCGACCGGCACCGTGTCTATGATCGCCGACTGCGCCTCCGGTTGCGAACCCTATTTTTCCATCGTGATGATCAAGCACGTGATGGACAATGACCGGCTCATCCTGGTCAACAAACATTTTGAGTCGATTGCCAAGGCGGAAGGCTTCTACTCGGACGCGCTGATGGCCAAGGTTGCCGACAGCGGCACGGTTATCGGGCATCCCGAGATTCCCGAAAAATGGCAGGAGGTGTTCCGCACCGCCCAGGACATCCTGCCCGAGGACCATATCAAGATGCAGGGGATCCTGCAGCAGAGCGGGGTGGACAGCTCCATTTCTAAAACGATAAATTTGCCGTCAACGGCCACCAAACAGGATGTGAAAAACGCCTACCTGCTCGGCTACAATCTCGGCTGCAAGGGGTTGACGGTCTATCGTGACGGGTCGCGCGACGCCCAGGTGCTGAACACCAAGAAACGTTCGGAAAAGTCGCAGAAAAGTGCGGTGGTGAGTGAAAACGGCAAGCGCAACCTGCCCGATATGCTCAATGCCAAACGCTACCGTGTAAAGGACCAGGACCAGAAATCGGTCTACATCATCGTCTGCTTTGACGAGAACGAGAAGCCGATGGAGGTTTTTGCCAAATTCCCGTTTGATAACCGGGTCGACCTGAAGGACAAGTCGACCATGTGGACGACGACCTGTCGCCTGGTTTCGCTCGCCCTGCGCTTTAATGTGCCGATGAACGAGATCATCAAGCAGCTTGACCGTTCAAGCGGTCATATGCTTGATCTGCCGGCCCAGCTCAGTAAACTGTTTAAATCATTCATGGCCGGCACCCAGCACGGATTTGCCTCGACCTGTCCGGAATGTTCAGGTAAGCTGGTTTTCGAGGAAGGGTGTGAAACGTGTCGGGCCTGCGGCTATTCCAAGTGCTCGTAGGACCTCTTATCAAGCAAGAGTACATCAACGTAACTGAGACATGGCAAAAATAGGAAGAAATGAGCGCTGTCCCTGCGGCAGCGGGAAAAAGTACAAAATATGCTGTGCCAGGCGCCCGGTGGCACAGCCGCGCCCGGCCACCCCTGAGGAACAGCTGAAGGTGTCCCTGATGGACGCGGTGCAGCGGACCAGCAGGGCGGCTGCAGCGAAGAAGGCGTCAATAACCGAACTCGGGGTCTTTGTCCTTTACTCGACAGCGGCAGGGAACGGCTGGTTGTTTGAGGTTACCCAGTCTGACTGCGTGCAGTTGGCGCGCGACGGAGAGATTCTGGCGGCCCCGATCAATGAAAATCTGGAAACTATCGAGGTTGAATGGTCCCACATCTTCCGCGTCGTTGACAAGCAGATGGTGCTCACTTCCTACCAGGACCGCAGTGAAGAGGTGCTTGCGGATTGCCCGGTCAAGGAAGTTTCCGCTTCCATCAGGAGAATTGCCAGGAAGATCCCCTCTGACATGCTCGACAAGATCCATCTTGATAAGGAGCAGGTCCGGTAAGCAGTTTCATGAGAACATTAACAAGAATGGCCCCCATGCTGCTGGTCATGGGGGCCATTTTCCTTTTGTCGCATCAGCCGGGCGATGCCTTCGATCTGCCCTCTTTTCCGGGATTGGACAAGCTCGCGCACATGATCATCTATGGCACGCTGGCCGCTGCGACCATCTTTGCCTTTGCGCCGGAAACACGTCAGCAGAAGCGCTGGCCGGTTGTCGCCATGGTTATCCTCATCGCGACAATCTACGGCGTTTCAGACGAATTCCATCAATCCTTTATTCCCGGTCGCTCCCCCGATATCATTGACGTGCTTGCCGATTGTGCCGGAGCCGTCGCCGTTGCCCTGTTCTGGAAATTCCGCTGAATTATGGGGACAGTATACTTATTTCCTCGGTTCCTACATTTGAAAACAAGGACCTGAATTAGCTATTAACAACGCATCACCTGACGAGGGATTGAGTATACTGTCCCCATAATTTCTGTGAATTAAGTATACTGTCCCCGTAATTCTTTGGCCATGTCCTTGGCGAAGTAGGTGATGATGATATCGGCACCCGCCCGTTTGATGGAGAGCAGGGTTTCCCGCATGATCCGCTCGCCGTCTATCCAGCCCTTCTCCGCCGCTGCCTTGATCATCGCGTATTCGCCGGAGACCTGGTAGGCCGCCACCGGCATGTCGAACTCTTCCCGCAGTTTGGCGATGATGTCAAGGTAGGCCAGCGCCGGTTTGACCATCAGGATGTCGGCTCCCTCATCCACATCGAGCGTGGCTTCGCGCAGGGCTTCCCGGCTGTTGGCCGGATCCATCTGGTAGCCGCGCCGGTCGCCGAATTGCGGCGCACATTCGGCTGCGTCCCGGAAAGGACCGTAGAAAGCCGACGCGTACTTGACGGCATAGGACATGATCGGGATCATCTCGTGGTTGTTTTCATCGAGCGCAGCCCTTATTTCAGACACGCGGCCGTCCATCATGTCGGATGGCGCCACCACATCGGCCCCGGCCTGCACGTGGGACAGGGCGGTCTTGGCCAGGATTTCAAGGGTGGTATCGTTGTCGACCTCATTGTTGATGAGAAACCCGCAATGACCGTGATCGGTGTATTCACAGAGGCAGACATCGGTAATGATGAGGAGTTCAGGTGCCTTGCTCTTCAGTTCCCTGATGGCCCGCTGGACGATGCCGTCCTTGGCATGAGCCCCGGAACCGGCGCCATCTTTTTTTTCCGGTATGCCGAAAAGTATCACGCTGGTGATGCCGAGACCGAGCAACTCTTTCGCTTCGCCGGCGAGCTGGTCGACACTGAGGCGGAACACGCCGGGCATGGAGACAATCTGCTCACGGACCTTTTTGCCGGGCACGATGAAAAGGGGGTAGATAAGCTGTCCTGCCGAGAGGTGATTCTCCCTGACCAGGGAACGAAGGGCATTGTTCCGGCGCAGACGGCGCGGGCGATATTCGGGGAATACCATGATGTATACTCCTTGATGGCGGCGTAAAAAATTCGATAGCTGCGTCGTGGAACCTTTCCAACGCGCGGCATACGGCGTGCATGCCCTGGTGGGGACTGCAATCCTGCCGTTTCTCGTCTACCTTTTTTTGGGCTTGGCCATCTCTTAATTTTGGTAATTTAAATTGTGTTAAGTGATAATTTCCAGGTTTTTCAGTTTTTTATGCAGATGGCTGCGCTCCAGGCCGACCTGTTCGGCGGTGCGCGAAACGTTGCTGTCGTTCTCGATGAACTTGTAATGCAGGTATTCACGTTCAAAGCGGCGGCGTGCCTCCTTGAAGTCATTTACCTGGTACGGGGCCAGGGTGTTTTCCTTGAGTATCGGGGGGGCGATGCCGCCCTGGCCGAGAAAGAGGCGGATTTCCCGGGCGGAGATGATCTCCTCGGGACACATGATTGCCAGACGCTCGACGAAGTTTCGCAATTCGCGGACGTTGCCCGGCCAGGAGTGCTGTATCATCTCCCGCAGCGCTTCTTCTAAAAAGATTTTTTTCTTCAACCCTTTTTCGACGAGCATGTCCATGATGTCCTCTACCAGCGGCGGAATGTCCTCGACCCGCTCAGTTAGACGCGGCAAGGTGATCGGCACGACATTGAGACGGTAGAAGAGATCGGCCCGGAAATTGCCCGCTTCGATTTCCTTTTCCAGGTTTTTGTTGGTGGCGGCAAGGACCCGGACGCTGACCTTTATCGTCTTGTTGCCCCCGACCCGTTCAAATTTCTGCTCCTGCAGAATCCGCAGGATTTTGGCCTGGGTCTTCATGCTCATATCGCCGATTTCATCGAGAAAGAGAATGCCGCCGTTGGCCTGGTCAAATTTGCCGCGCTTGCTGCTCAGGGCACCGGTAAATGACCCTTTTTCATGTCCGAAGAGTTCGGATTCGATCAACTCCTCCGGGATGGCAGCGCAGTTCATCTCGATCATCGGCTGATGTGCGGTGGCGGAGAGGGCATGGATGGCCTGGGCCACCAGTTCCTTGCCGGTGCCATGATCGCCGCGAATCAGTACCCAGGCATCGGTGGGAGCGACCATCTCGATCTGGGACCTGAGCGTGTTGATAAGCGGGGATTTTCCGGTAATAGTCACCCGGCGTGACGAACGTTCCCGCAGCAGCCGGTTCTCGTGTTCCAGCTGGGCGTAGCGCAGGCCGTTGCTTACCGAGACGATGATTTTATCATAGGAAAGCGGCTTTTCGATGAAGTCGCAGGCGCCGCTCTGCACGGCCTGAACAGCTGTCTCAATCGTGCCGTGACTGGAGATCATGATAACCGGAATATTGTGCTGCTTCCTGATGGAGGAAAGGGCTGTCAGCCCGTCCATGCCTTCGCCGAGCCAGATATCAAGAAGAATGAGATCGATATTCTCTTCCTCGATGAGGGCCATGCCCTCCTCCGCTGAGGAGGCGGTTACCGGATTGAACTGTTCATCCTCGAGAACGCCGGCCAGTGATTCCCGGATACCGGATTCGTCATCGATGATCAGGATGTTTTTGCTCATGCTGTTTTCAGGTTGTCGGTTTGCCCGTCCGTTTCATCTTAAAAGTCGCTGTGACTGTGGTCCAGGCTGACTTCAATGCCGGCCAGCGGCAGCTCGATGGTGAAGATAGAACCATGCGGTGTGTTATCCCTGACCCGGATATAGCCGCCGTGATCCGTTACAATGGTCGAAACGATGGCCAGACCGAGTCCGGTGCCACTTTTCTTCGTTGAAAAGTAGGGTTCAAAGAGTTTGAGCTTGTTCTCTTTACTGATGCCCGGTCCATTATCATAAACTTCGAGCAGCACATTGCCGGATTCCTCAACCACCGTCAGCTTCACCTCTATCTTACCGCCGCCGGGTAAAACCGCAACCGCATTATCCAGCAGATTGATGAGGCTGCGCTTGATCTGCTCGGCGTCAAAGTCAAAGATCGGGATAGCCGACTCAGCGCTGCAGGTGAACTCAATGTCTTTATGCCCCTGCTGGTAGAGGACCAGCGTGTCGTGGGCAAGTTCCAGCAGATCTCCCGGTGCCGGATTGATTTTCGGCATCCGGGCAAATTGTGAGAACTCGCTGACGAGGCGTTTGAGAGCCTCCACCTGGGTGATGATGGTTGCCGTGCAGCGGTCGAAGACCGAATCTTCCGACTCCAGTATTTCGGGGTACCGTTTACGCAGCCGCTGGGCCGAGAGCTGGATAGGGGTGAGCGGATTTTTTATTTCATGGGCGATGCGCCTGGCCACCTCGCGCCAGGCGGCCATACGCTGCATTTTCTCGATCTTGGTAAGATTGTCGAAAACGAGCACGAAACCGAGCGGTCTGCCCTCGTCGTCCTCAAGCCGGGTGAAGTTGATCAGCAGCGACAGGGTGACGCGGTTGATGGTTACCTTCAGATGCTGTTCCACCGAGGTTTTTCCGGTAACGTAGAGTTCTTCGATGAAGCGGTCGAGAATGTGCGAATACTCGCGCGGCAGTGCCTCCCGGTAGGTCATGGAAATGAAGCGTGAACTGTCAATCCTGAGCAGTTTCTCGGCGAACCGGTTGATGGTGGTAATGCGGCCGCTCTCGTCGAGCGAGACAACGCCGGCGGAAACGTTCTGCAGGATGATCTCCATATAACGCCGCCGCTGCTGGGCTTCCTGGGAACTTTTTTCCAGGGCTGAATAGGTGTCGGCCAGTTTCCTGTTGCTGCTGTGGATATTTGACGTCATGGTATTGAAGGAGTGAACCAGCTGTCCGATTTCATCGTTTGAAATTTCCCGCATGGTAAAGTCAAAATCTCCTTCCGATACCCGCTTGGTCGCTTCGGCGAGGTTGTCGACCGGCTCGGTGATACCGCGCGCGATACGCAAGCCGAACCAGATGGCGGCAAAAATGATGAGCAGGGTGACGATCAGCAGGATCAGCAGCAGCCAGAACTTGAACGGGCCTTTCAGGTACTTGAGCTGGCGATATCCTTCGATGCCGCTGGATATCCCCGTCATTCGCTCGAGCTTCTCCTGGCTTATCAGCAGTGAAGTGACCAGGACGGCCTGCACCGGTATATCCGCCTTAAGGCGGACCTGGCGTATATTCTGCACGAGATCGCCGAGGGTGGTTTCCTGAATGATGGTCTCGTGGCTGTTTTCAACGAGGACTTTCTGCAGCGTCGCAACCGGAATCTTGGGCATGAGAACCGTTTCGAGGGCGGCACTGGTGGCGGATTCCTCGATATTTTCCCTGGTAAGAATGATGGTCAGTGCCGTCGGGATCAGCGGCGGCGTCCGGGACAGCGTGCGCTTGAGAAGCTCCGAGATATGCTCCCTGGTGAGGCCTGCAAGCGGCTGCTCTGCCACCTGCGAAGCAATGAAATCGCCGGTTATCCCGGCCTGATTCTGGGTTTCCTGGAGCAGTGACTGGGCGAGGCCGAGCGACTCCTGCAGTGAATCCTCAATACTCGAATTGAACCAGTAATCAACACTTGAAGAGACAAACTGCAGGGCGACAAAAAAGAGCAGGATTGTCGGTATCAGCGACAGCGACAGAAAAGAGACGACCAGCTTGGTACGGAGCCTGCTGCCCAGGATGTTTAATTTTCTCTCAAAGATTAGCTCGGCAAGATAGCGCAGAATGAGAAAGAGGATGACCAGGATGAGGATGACATTGGCGTTGATCAGCGCAAATATCAGGATATTGCTGTTGACCGGCAGCTGGATATCCTGTTCAAAGAGCCGGCCCTGCAGCCAGGTGAACAGCGGTATCAGGCAGATGCAGAAGAAGATGATGCGCCGCACAAGCCGCTTTTTCTGCAACCGCTGCTCACTGGTGACTGACAGCTGCGCAGGCAGAAATTCGCCTGAAAATGAAGCAGATTCGTGTGCAGTGTCTTTGCCGGTCATAGTACTTATCAGTAGATGAATTCGACCGTATACCAGTCGGTCTTCAAATCCCACCAGGAGACAAACGGAATGATATTGTGCAGGCTCAGCGGCAGCGTTTTCTTGTTAAGTTCCGCTTTAATGCGCAAACGGTAGGTCCTTTCCGGTTCCAGCCTGCTCAACTCCACAATCTTCAGACCGTTGATCTCGTTGAGCAGTTTTTTGGCTTCATCGAGTGAGGCGGTGGTGTGTTTTTTCTTACTGCTTTCCCCGGTTTCGACAATATAACTTTGTTTGAGTGTATCGTAGGTAAGGGTGTGGGCGAACTGTTCTGAAACGAGCTCCTCATCAAGCCAGTTCGGCACGTCCTTGTTCAACTCAACAAAAAAGGAGAAGTTAATCGGAATCCCGCTGTGCAGGCCATCGAGCATATCTTTGGTGATCGAGTTGCGCAGCTCGCCAAAAAGAAGAAGATGGGTATCCGAGGTGGTGACAATGATATCGGTAAAATTGGGCGTGGCCGTTTCTGCTGCCGTCGAAACGGCGGTCCCGGGGCCTTGCAGGCAGCAAAAGCAGGTAAAGACCAGGAGCAGCAGCTTTATCGGGGACATGGGAGCCATCTATGTAGAGCGGCCGGTGTGATGATCATTTCATCAGGAACCGGTTGCGGTTTAGTCGTTAGCAAAAAGAAAAAATATCAGGACCACAATACCTTGAGTATGGTCGCTCCCTAATGTACCTGATAACAATAGACATGTCTATTTCTTGTTCCCATTACGGTTACAGGAATTACGGGGACAGTATACTTAATTCATCCTTCAGTGGTTCAATAACAGAGCGTTTGATCTCTCGTTTTCGAAACTCGCGAGC
>JAHEMX010000534.1 GCA_024643445.1 Desulfobulbaceae bacterium
TCAATACCGCTTATCATTTTGTTCTTGATTCGGTTCATTTTGGTTATGAATCGTTCGATGAGCAGCGGTATGTCTTCCATTCTTTCCCGCAACGGCGGGAGTTTCAGGGTGATAATATTAACCCGGTAGAACAGATCTCGCCTGAATGTGGCGTTTTCCACCATGCTCCTCAGATCGCGATTAGTTGCGGCGATGATACGTGCATGAGTCTTTATGCGTTCATTGCTTCCCAACGGTTGAAATTCTCTTTCCTCTAGGACACGAAGCAATTTGACCTGAAATGCCGGACTGGTATCGCCGAGCTCGTCCAGCAGAATCGTGCCGCTGTCAGCGGAGGCAAACAACCCGGGTTTGTCGGTGCGCGCGTCGGTGAAGGCGCCGGCTCTATAGCCGAATAGCTCTGATTCGAGCAAATTGTCCGGCAGAGCTCCGCAATTGATGGCAATGAAAGGTTCGTTCTTTCGCTCTGAAAGATGATGAATCGTGCGGGCGATCAATTCCTTGCCGGTGCCTGTCTCTCCTTCTATCAGCACCGTACTGTTGCTGAGCGCAATTTTATCCAGATTATCAAACAAGGTTCGCATGGCCTCTGAGCGACTGACGATATCGCCAAATTGGGTGGCGCCACTGAGTTCTCTCCTGAGCTCTTCAACCAGGCTGTGATCCCGGAAAATCTCGACCCCGCCCAGAACCTGACCTCGGTCATCCTCGAGAAGAGAGGTGGAAACGGATATGGGAATTCTTTTCTTCTCACGGTTAACGATATGGGTATCCGAACTGATGAACGATTTGCCTTCCTGCATGGTGCGCTTCAAGGCGCAATCGCTCTCACACATGTTGGACCGAAACACTTCCCAGCAATAGCGTCCGATGGCTTCCTGTCGTGCAATGCCGGTGATCTGCTCGGCTGCGCGATTGAACGTGGTTATACGCCAGTTGTGATCAACGGTAAAGACACCGTCGGATATACTTTCCAGAATAATGTCTGTCAGGCCCTGGGAGCCTCTGTCGTCTATATTGTTCATATGCACAATATAATACTTCTGTCAGGTAATGCACGACTAAAACAACGTTCATGAACGTTGTTGCTCATTTCAGACAACCTATTGAAATGAAAAATTTTATTGTGGTGTCTGGCTGATGATAAGCAAAGAGGGGGCCGTGGTGTCTGGGAGGCCTGGCTGGCCGGCGTGATAAGTCAAAATGCAACTACCCGCTCCGCCGGTCGACGGAATGGGGACGAGGAGAAAGCTGCGAATAGTAAAGGGCACCTTGAATAATCGTACCAGAGGGCAGGTATTCAAGGTACCCTGAAGAGGTTGCTGTCTAGACGGCGGTAAGGGTGATTTTGTTTTTCGTGAATTTGACAACAAAGGCATCACCCGGTTTAAAGCTGCCTGCACTCATGTTTTTTGCCGATAAGGTAAGGGTGCTTCGTTTACCTATTTTGACAATTGTCTGCTTTACGGTGGCACTGGTTTTACCGTCCTGCACATGATAGTATTTCTTATCGGCATCCATCAATTTCAACATGAGATTGTTGAAAGTCGGGTGGTTTTTGATATCCATCGCCTGCATGATATCGGGTTTTGTTTTGCCTTCGCTGAGAAGCGTTCTGAAGGTATTCAAATCGTATTTAGTTTTCCGGGCCATAAGTCACCTATTGCGGTTAAATTGATAAAGATACAAAATTTTCAAAAATCTATTATTAATTAATGATTTTGAAAAGGATATATGAATATACGAATTACAGGAAAATTTTTCAATACCTGATAGGCAATTATTTTTAAACTGAGCTTTATTTTAATAAAGAATCAGTTGCTGAAGACAGCTATCAGGAAACCTGAAATGAGAGTAATGTTTGTTCGAAAAGCTCTACTCGCACAAAAGTTTTGTCCTCGAATTGATAATAAACTAAAGAGAGGACCTTTTTATTAAAGGTGCCATAAATCTATTGAATTATAACAACAGAAAGTTAAATTTGTACAATGATAACAATTGTATGGCGCTTCAATGCGCTGGTTGCCCGTTGTGGTGCCACAGGGTGTAAAACAAAATTATAACCGGTTGTTTGGGCTGTTTCAGGTGCTGCAACCTTCTAATACAGAAGCGGTTATCTGATGATTACCAATAGTTGTTATTCGAGGGAATCCTGAAGATAGCTCCTAACCGATGGTAATGAGTTCCCGAACCAATGAACAGAGGGTTTTTGCACCATCGGCCGTAATGACAACATCGTCTTCTATTCTCACACCGTTTCGACCGGAGAGGTAGATGCCGGGCTCTATGGTGAAGGTCATGCCCTCTTCAAGAAGCTGTTCGTTGTCATCGCGGATATAGGGCGCTTCATGGCATTCCATGCCGATACCGTGTCCGGTGCGGTGGGTGAAAAACCGGCCGTACCCGCCATCGGTAATGATTTTGCGGGCAGCTTTGTCGACGCTGCCGCAGGATGCTCCCGGTCTGGCCGCAGACAAGGCAGCCTCGCCGGCCTGTTGCACGAGGCGGTAAATCTGCTGGTATTCTTTTTCGATTGTCCCAAGAGCAAATGTTCGTGTCAAATCGGAAGCGTACCCTTGCCAGCGTGCACCCCAGTCGATAATCAGCAGATCACCCGGCTTCAGTTTGCGCTCGGATGGAGAGGCATGGGGATTGGCTCCATTCGGGCCGGTCGAGACGATGGGTGAGAACGGCAGGGAAGGCTCGGAGCCGTGCCTGAGGAGTTGTATGACCAGCTCGTTGGCGAGATCTCGTTCGCTCACACCGATGGCGGCCTGGGACAATGTCGCCTGGAGCGCATGCTCGGCAATTTCCACGGCCTTCTTCATCTTCTTAATCTCCGTGGCGTCCTTGACACTGCGCAATTGTGCCAGGGCTGCCGCAGCATCGGTGAATGACATCGTTTTACCGGCACCCTTCAG
>JAHEMX010000535.1 GCA_024643445.1 Desulfobulbaceae bacterium
GTCTGCCTTGTAGTATTCCTTGCGATCAAGCTTCAGAATAAAATTGTTTGTCAGGTTTTGCGGGAAGGTGCGAATCGCCGCGTTGAACCCTTCAACGGCGCCGTTGTAGCGCTGCCTGGCGACGTTGATCCTGTTCTCGGTTCCTTCAAGCTGGTTCTGCAGATCAAGAAAATTCTGATTCGCCTTGAGATCAGGGTAGCGCTCAACGACCAGCATCAGCCGTGATAGCGCCGATGTCAGTCCACCCTGGGCTTCGCTCAGTTGCTGCATGGCTGCCGGGTTGCTCAGATCCTGGGGCGATAGCTGGACAGAAGTGGCTTTGGCCCGGGCGTCGATGACCGCCTCAAGGGTTTCCTTCTCATGGGCTGCGTAGCCCTTGACGGTGGCCACGAGATTAGGAATCAGATCCGCCCGTCGCTGCAGGGTTGCTTCCACATCGGCCCAGGCCTTGAAAACCTGTTCCTCCTGTATCTGCAGCGCATTGTATCCGCAGCCGCTCAGGAGAAGGGCTGAAACGAAGAAGATAATTAGACGACTCAATCGTACCATGTAACCTCCTTGATAACTCCAGATAGGGGTGTATCCACCAACGTTGGTATCCTGCGGGCAGATAGGACTGCCGAGCGGTTTCACCGGCCGGTCGGCTACTCGTTTACCAGGTAGTCTTTCAGCTTCTCTGCGAGATTTTCCGGCAACGCTTCTCCATAGAGGAAGGAGCGGGCTTCTTCGCCGCTGAATTGCTGCTTGATCTCCGTGGGCAGAGATCGTAAAACCGCCATCCGTTCGGGAATGATCTTGTCTTTGTCCAGAGCAGTTTTTGGGTCCATTACTTCCTCTTACGGGTAGATGATATCGTAATCAGATGACAGAAGTCAGAGACAGGGGCGAAAACCCGGCTGACGCAGTCCTGCTTTCTGTCTGCACTGTCCAAGAAGATTAGCATATCGTCAATGGCTGTCAAGAGCTGCCGGCCTTGAGGCTACTGCTCAATGCAGACCATTTCCACAGCGAGACCAGCGGACCGTCAGATCCAAAGAACGGGTCTGAGTCGGGCGTCGGGACAGCCTTGATGTTTTGGTCGGCAGCGGGCCGGTCGCCGGGATTTCCAAATTTCATGTCCCAGGATTGTCCGGCGGGATAGGCGCCGACAACGCTGAAGTCGGAAGACTGCCCCTTGTTGCAGTGCGAGACCCCGGCCGGGATGATGATAACATCCCCGGCCCCGGCTTCGAAGATCTCACCGCCAGGCCCGCCGAAACAGCCGCGCACCCAGCCGGAGTAGATGCCGAGGGCTTCATGTGCCGATGAATGATAGTGATGACGATCGAAGAGTCCGTTTCGCCAGGCGGCCGGCCAGCCGTTACGGGCGAAAACGGACTCAAACCGTTCCGGGCTGATCATCCCTTTTCCCAGTGCCGCCTTGATGATAATGAGCGGCAGATTACCATTATTTGGAAATCTGCCGTCATCGGTGAACAGACGGGAAATGATTTCAGGTCCCGGATTCCTAGCGTTTCCAGTAATAGCGGGCCTCCTGGCCGAGTTCGTGCTCGATTTCCAGCAGCCTGTTGTATTTGGCAATCCTGTCACTGCGCGAGGCAGATCCTGTTTTGATCTGACCGCCGTCCATGGCGACTGCGAAGTCTGCAATGAAGGTATCTTCCGTTTCCCCTGAGCGGTGCGATATTACATAGGTCCAGCCGGCATCCCGGCAGAGCCTGATGGCCTCAATCGTCTCGGTGACGGTGCCGATCTGGTTCGGTTTGATCAGTACGGAATTTGCCGTTTTCCAGTCTATACCGCGCTCGATGTAGCGGGTATTGGTGACGAAGATATCATCCCCGACAATCTGGACTTTTCCTCCGATTTTGCTGGTCAGCATGCTGAAACCATCCCAGTCCCCTTCTGCCAGAGGATCTTCCCATGAAACGATGGGATATTCCTTGATCCATTTCTGGGCGAGTGCGACCATTTCCTCGCTGGTCATGGCACCGCCGCCTGACCACTTCAGTTCATACTGTGATTTAAGGTCTGAAGAAAAAGAACTTGCCGCGCTGTCGAGTGCCAGCGAAATATCGACCCCGGGCTGGTACCCCGCTTTCCTGATGGCCTCGATGATAACATCCATGGCTTCTTCATTGCTGCCGAGGTTTGGCGCAAAGCCGCCTTCGTCACCGACTCCCGTTGCCAGGTTCTTCTTGTTGAGAATCTTTTTCAGGACGTGAAAGGTTTCAGCAACGGCGCGCAGCCCGTCACTGAAAGAATCAAAACCGTGCGGAACCGCCATGAACTCCTGGAAATCGACACTATTATCTGCGTGCGCCCCGCCGTTGAGAATGTTCATCATCGGCACCGGCAGCCGACAGGCGCCGCTGCCGCCAAGATAGCGGTAAAGCGGGATTTTCAGTGATTCGGAAGCAGCCCGTGCAACGGCCATGGAAACACCGAGAATGGCGTTTGCCCCGAGATTTGCCTTGTTGTCTGTTCCGTCAAGATCGATCATCATTCGATCAATTGCAGCCTGCCGGTCAACCGGGATGCCGATGATCTCCGGGGCAATGATCTTGGTCACGTTATCAACTGCAGTCCGGACACCTTTGCCGCTGTATCGCGCTGAGTTGTTGTCACGAAGCTCGATGGCCTCATTTTCACCGGTACTGGCGCCGGACGGAACAGATGCAACCGCCCTGGTTCCATCCTCCAGTTCAACGAAGACACGGACTGTCGGGTTGCCGCGGGAATCAAGAATTTCAAGAGCGTCAACCGCGGTTATAGCAGAAGTCATAAGGGTTCCCTCCTTGCTTGGGATCAGAGAAAATGATGAAAAAATGAATCAATGAAAGGCCATGGTGGCCGGAATGCTCCCTTTTTTATAGAGCTAAGATATACACCTGTTTCAATATGTCAAAGGGGCT
>JAHEMX010000536.1 GCA_024643445.1 Desulfobulbaceae bacterium
ATTCTGCCGTAACGATTTGAAATAAACGTTTCCTGTCTTCAGATACTGGGGTGGCCAGTCTTTGGTAAAAGCGGGTGACTCTGTGGGCAGGAGCGTGACCGGGTCACGGGCGTGATCGCGACGGCCGTGTGCCCAGTTGCTGATATGTTCATAAAACAGCATGGCCCGGTTGATAAGGATGAAAAGCAGGGCAATGGTGTCTGCCGGCCCGATCTGGAGTTGCGGGCCGGCGAGACGGACGCCGAGGAGTGATGCCCTGGTTTTCAGGTACTTTCTCCCCAGCAGCGCCCCAACGGTGCCCATTGCTCCGCCGACAGCTCCGCCAACAGCGGTGAACAGTCCGAACCCATGCCCCAGAGCGGCAACCTCGAAGCCGGCACCGATGGCCACTCCACTCATACCGCCCAGCAGCAGAAACTGTTTTTTGGTCAGGCCAAGCAGCTGCCAGGTCTTTTCACTGAAAAGATCCTCGTGCAGGATGGAATGCACCGGGAGCGCGCAGTTGAACAGGTTGTGCCTGAACAATTCTCTCATTTTCTGGTGTGCTCTTGTTTCATAGTCGGCGACCAGAGCGGTATATTGTTCAACGAGCTGGTTTCTCAATCTGCTCTCGGGCTCTGTTTTGGAGAGGGCTTTTTGCAGTTGCAGGGTGAGAGCGTCTGTCAGCATTGAACAGATTATCCGGGCACAGGTCCGGTTGCGGGCTGCCCAATCTTTTTCAATAGCACAAATGACTTCGGCAATGAGGTGCTGCCAGTCCTGGTCAATGGCTTTCAGTGCCTCGAGCAGGTCAATCCGCTCTCGATACGTGGCATGATGGGCATTGAATACCCGGCACGAATTGAAATGCTTTGCCAATTCGTCTTTCCAGGCCTCAAGGAACTGCTCCTGGTCCTGCTTGGGGTTGATAACGGCCATTCTCGGTTTGCCGATCAGGCGCAGTATCTCCATCTCGACCTTGTCGACGTTGCGGAGCGGTCGGGAGCCGTCAACAACATAAATAACGGCCGCCCCCCGGCCCAGTGGCTGCAGCAGTTCATGATCGTCGCGCAATTCGTGTCTGCTGGCGGTAAAAGTGGTGAGTAGCCTTACCCGTTCATTGCTGGTGCCGTGAATGTTCCTGAGCTCGGCAAGCAGACGGCTGGGGTTTTGGAATCCGGGGGTGTCGGTAAACCTGAGAATCTCCTTGCCATCCAGGATAACGGGGAAGGATCGGCATTGTATTGTCTCTCCGGGAAAGCGGCTGATGGCAACGGAATCATCTTCAGCCAAGGTTGATACAACCGAAGATTTTCCTTCATTCGGATGACCGATTATCGCAATTTCAGGTATCATCAGTGGTATAAACCTCTTGAACCAGGAGGAAGGCGTCGCCAAGTCCAGCCAGTTTCTGCCGCCAGATGTTACTTTCCTGGACGGTGGGGCGTGTAAGGATGCGATCGTCCTGGTTTCGTCCTATCAAACCGACATATATCGGAGTATGATTGCCGACGGCCGAGCGGAGCTCTTTAAGGAAAAGGAGTGAATCCTGTATCGGCACCATCCATGCTTCAAAAAGTATAAGCAGACCATTATTGCCCTGCCAGGAGCAGTTTCCCAGTTTTTCCAGGACTGCCTGGTCTGAAGCGTAATCAGTGAAGATGATTTCATGGCGATCAATGAGGAATCCCTGCCGCCTGAGCCGGGCAATCAGCTCTGGGGGTTCACACAATTGCTTAATATCGACCGGTATCAGCAAGGTCAGAGCGTATTCCGGCATCGGGGAAAAGGGATGGTTTTCCTGGTGTTCGTCTGAAATCCGGGACCCGGAATCTCGAGGCTCGAGTGGAGCCGCCTGGGTCGACAGTAACGGGGTCGTCATACGCTGAACGATTCGCAAGGACTCAGGGCTTTTGGCAAAGAACCGCTGCAGTGAGCGGTGTCGCCGGAGTCTGCCCAGCAGGAGCAGCAGGAAGCGGGGGAGAAGAGTGTAAACGAGGAGGCAGAGGATAAGAAAAGGCCACCAGGAGACAAGGTCGCGTGTAGCCAGGTGATAGATGCCTTCTTTTAATACAATCTGGCTTCCTTCTATTTCAGACAGGGACGGATACCCGTAGTGTTCCGGTATCAACCATGACCAGGGATAGGCAAATATTTGGACGCCTTTGTAAATAACAGGTGAGGTGAACTGGATTGTTGACTGCCAGCCAAAAGCGATATCACTGGTGACGATACGAAACAGGGTCGCGGCCAGAAGACCGGTATTGAAGGCAACCATGACCAGCTGCGAAAGTGTAAAAAGCGGCCAGAAGAGGAGGGGTCCATAGGAAGATCTGTTTTTCCTGATCAGGCCGAGTGTCTGTTCGCAGGCGTATCGCTGTTCGGCGGACAGTTTTGCCATGATTGGACGGGCAATGCGTCTGGTGCAAAAGCTCATCAACGCCCCGTACATCAGCACGATAACCGAGGGGAGTTGCCGAGTTCCCAGCAGTCGCAGCATCGCTGAAACGAGCAGGAAAACATAGAGCGCCAGCTGGGAAAATATAAAAATGAAGAGAAAGTGAAACACATTGACGGGGGTGGTGCCGGAATAGGAAAAAAAGGATATGCCGGCAGCCATACCTGAAATCAATCCAACGCCAAGCAGTATCGAGGTCAGCAGGGACAGGGCGTCATGCACGATGCTGCCGGGACTTGCACCGCCCGTATCTGGCGAGACTTCGCGTCTTCTTCGGCGAAGCCATTGCTGCAGCAGTTCCTTTTTGCCCTTCTCCTGCTTTTCCAGGTTTTCAGCGAGATAGATTGAACGGTCCCGTTTGTGCAGCTGCGCCTGATCCACCTCGTTATCGAGATTGGAGAAGAAGCTCAGATCGATCAGATCTCGGTAGGTCCAGTCGCTTTTCATTTTTTACTCTTACCTGTTCCTCGATC
>JAHEMX010000537.1 GCA_024643445.1 Desulfobulbaceae bacterium
TTCACCGGAAGGGAACATGATAACAGCCTCTTCGTTGTTCAGTGCCCGGTTGATCTTCTGGATATGGTGTTTGCCGCTTATACCGGTAAGAACCCGAACGGGAAGCAGACAGGAGCGCAACGGAGCCAGCGACATCAGCAGATCGTTGGCAACAATCCTGACATCCGATCGGATGTCATGGATCAGTTTCAGCAGGGCCAGACCGTCAAGGGAGCCAATCGGGTGATTGGCGATAATCATGACCCTGCCGGTGGCGGGAATATTGGTACGGTCCCGGTCGGAGACTGAAAAACTGAAATGGAAATAATCAAGCGCCTGTTCAACGAACTCGATGCCCTGCTGATGAGGGTATTTTTCTGCAAAATTCTGGAAGGTCTGTTCGTGGAGCAGGCGCCTCAGAACGGGCTTGATAATCGATGCACAAATCTTTCTGTCATTAAGTGTCGGATAATACTCGGTTATGACCTGGTCGACAGTAAACATGATCGTCTCATGTATGTTCGGCTTGTGTCAGGCTGATGCGCCGGATAAAGAAGGTTGATCTGCCATCCGGCAGACTGCCGGTCGCATTCGCTACAGCGATTGCCGTCACCGGCGTTCTGGAGATTCTTTTCACGGTTTTACGGTCTCTTGAAAAGACGGTACAACCCGATAACGTATATTACCTGAATGATGGAGGGCTTGACTGAGCCCGCTTTTGGTTTCTTACCAACGCAATCGGTGCTCATAATGAAAGCTTACGAAGAGGAAAATAATAAAATAAAGATAAGGCTTCGTTAAGCGAAAGCAAACAACCGGTAGGATAGAAACTGATGGTCCGCTATTCCCCTGTTGCCTGCAGCGGCCGATAATGGTTAATACAGGTTTTTCAGTCTACGTATGGACAGAGGTGTCAGGACGTGAATATCTATCTTGATATGGATGATGTGCTGTGTGATACGGCAGGAGCATACCTTGCACTGCTGGCGAGAGAATTTGGTCTGCATGTGACTTTCGAGGAGGTCTTTTCCTTCAACCTGCAGAAATCATTTGGTCTTGATGATGCGCAGAGTCGCCACCTCTTTGATCGTGCTCATAAGCCTGATTTTATCCTTGCATTGAAGCCGCTTGAGGGGATGCGCAAGGTGCTGCGAAACTGGGAAGAGAGGGGCTTTTCCGTATCGATTCTCACGGGGAGGCACACCTCTGCCGCCGACTCCTCCCGGCAATGGCTGGAGGAGTGGAAAATTCCGTATCATTCTTTTGCCATGGTAGATAAATATAACTGGAGCGGCACTGATGAAGCGGTTGCCATATCGCTTGCGCAGCTGTCGTGCATGCAGTTTGATATCGGCGTGGAGGATTCTCCCAAAATGGCGGATTACCTCAGCCGGGAGATGGCGCTGCCGCTTCTGCTCTTTGATCGTCCCTGGAACAGATCGTACGAGCCGTGTGCAAAAAGCCGCAGGTGCAGGGGATGGCAGCAGGTTGAGACGGCGGTGAACGACTGGCTGGCGGGGGCGCCCCCCGCTGATTAACCGGGTCGGAAGCAAGGATTGTTGCTGCTGTACTCCGGCAGCTTTGTTGAGATGGGAGACGGAGGCATGCCACGAGCGAGATGAAGAAACAGGAAGATGGCTTGCGGCCGTTCAGCCGGCTCGTGCGGCCATCCTCGCACTAGGAGGGATGCAGGTTCTCAGCCATTCATCATCTCCGGCAGGATGGTGACAACCTGGGGAAAGAGCGTGATGAGGACCAAAGCGACCATCAGCAACAGGAAAAAAGGAACGGCGGCGGCGGCCACCCTGAGGATGTTCATGCCCGTCTGCCCCTGGATGACGAAGAGGTTGAATCCAACCGGGGGCGTTATCTGGGCCATCTCGACCACCAGAACGATAAAAATACCAAACCAGAGTGGATCGATGCCTGCCTGTTCAACCATCGGCATGATGACGGAGGTTGTCAGAACAACGACGGAAATGCCGTCAAGAAAACAGCCGAGCACGATAAAGAAGATGGTCAGTGCCAGGAGAAGGGCATAAGGGGAGAGTTGCAGGGTCCCGATCCAGGTGGCGAGCATTCGTGGAATTCCGGTGAATCCCATTGCCACCGTTAAAAAGGCGGCACCGGCAAGTATAAAGGCGATCATGCAGGAGGTCTTGGTGGCACCCATCAGTGCATCGTAAAATGTCTGCCTGTTCAGCGTTCCGCTCATTTTCGATAATACCAGGCTCAACAGCACACCGACCGCGGCCGCATCGGTCGGTGAGGCGATACCGGCGTAAATTGATCCGATCACTCCGCTGATCAGCAGAATGATCGGTATCAGCCTCCGTGAGCGTTTCAGTTTTTCCCCGAAGGAAACGAGTTCTCTGTCCTCGGGAATCAGTTCCCTGTTATAGAGTGACCAGATGGCTACATAACCGACAAAGAGAGCAACGAGCAGGAGGCCGGGCAGGATACCTGCTATGAACAGGCGCGCGATGGACTGTTCAGTGGCGACACCATAGACGATCAGGATAATCGAGGGTGGGATCAGTAAACCGAGCGTTGCCGAACCGGCCAGCGTACCGATTACCATGTTCCGGGGATACCTGCGCCGCTCGAGTTCCGGAATCGACATTTTACCGATGGTCGCGGCCGTAGCAGCAGATGAACCGGAAACAGCGGCAAAGATTGCGCAGCCGAAGATATTGACGTGCAGCAGTCTGCCCGGCAGCCTGGTGAGCCAGGGTGAGAGTCCCGTGAACATGTCCTCGGCCAGCCGGGAGCGAAAGAGGATCTCTCCCATCCAGATGAAAAGGGGCAGTGCGGCAAGGGCCCAGCTGTTGCTTGCCCCCCAGCTGGTGGTCGCCAGGACATTTCCCAGCGGCGCGCCCGAAAAGAAATGAATGCCGGCCATGCCGACGGCAAGCAGGGAGA
>JAHEMX010000080.1 GCA_024643445.1 Desulfobulbaceae bacterium
TGCGGTTGCCGAAACGTAACAGAAGCGCACATCTTCCGTACTATGAACACTATGATGAGCAGACGAGGGATCTTGTCGCAGAGTACTATGCCCAGGATATTGAGACCTTTAATTATTCTTTCCGCCCACAGAAAAAAGAGGTGAATCCGCTTAAGAGGATCTACTCACTAGTCTCTCAACGTCTTGGGTGAAAGATAGGATCATATGGCGACTCCCAAAATCACGGTACTTATGCCTGTGTATAATGGTGAGCGATTTCTTGCCGGGACCATGCACAGCATCCTGTCCCAGACCTATCAGGATTTCGAGTTCCTGATCATTGATGACGGGTCGACTGATAAATCACAGGAACTTATCGAGGGATTTCATGACCCCCGTATCCGGATTCTGACGAATCCCCGGCGTTTGAAACTTTCCGGAGCCTTGAATCGCGGCATTGATGAATCTGCAGGAACCTATATTGCCCGGATGGATGCTGATGATATCGCCCTGCCGGACCGGCTCAGACGTCAAGTTGAATACCTTGATACCAACCCCGCTATAGGATTATGCGGCACCTGGATAGAAAGATTCGGAACCGGCAAGAAAAGAGTTGATAAACACTTCACCGAAAGCGATCAGATTAAAGCGTATTCCCTCTTCGACTGTCCCTTTGCTCATCCGACGGTTATGTTTCGCAGGGATTTGTTCGTTCGTCATGCTCTTCGTTATGACGGGAGCTTTTATCCGACAGAAGATTATGAATTGTGGACTCGTGCTCTGGAATGTTTCCCGTGTGCAAATATCGGGGAGGTTCTGCTGTGTTATCGGGTCCACGCGGACAGCATGACGTGTTCCGATTGGCAAGAGATGGATACAAAAGCGGCGCGGATTGCCGATTACCAGCTAAAAAAACTGGGTCTGCAAGTTTCACCTGACGAGCTTTTGTTCCATCGAAACATCGGCAGGGGACAGAGCTACGTTTCAGCCAGTGTCAATGAAGTGCGCAGGGCAGAAGAGTGGCTACTAAGGCTGGAAAATGCCAATGAGCAGTCAAAGCATTTATACGCAATGGCGTTCCAGACGGTCTTGTCCCTTATCTGGTTCCGCCTGTGCATGCACGCCGCTCCTCTGGGATTTGAGGTTGTACGCTGCTTCTCAAAAAGCAGGATTTTTCGGAATGATCCAGAAAAAACGAAGCGCATGGCAATACTGACCATGTCTGTCATTAAAAATAAAATTTTAAACCCACCATCTCATTAGTATACATGACCGTTTCTCCAGAGATATCCGGGGTTATCTGTACCCACAACCGGGAACGCTTCCTTGAACGCTGCATAGATAGTCTCTTGAAGCAAAGCCTTGATAGTAACCTTTATGAAATAATTGTCGTGGACAATGGTTCGACGGATGCTACCAAAGCAATTTGCACCAAATTTCTCCATCATCCCAATTTCAGATATGTGTTCGAACCGATTCTTGGTTTGTCAGCGGCCCGGAATACCGGATGGCAGAATGCCCGCGGCAGGTATGTCGGCTACCTTGATGATGACGCCGTTGCCGATGAGACCTGGTTTGAGAAGGCAATGTGGAGCTTTGAAAAGATAGAGCCATCCCCGGACTGGGTCGGTGGTCCGATTGAACTGGAATGGGAAGTTGCGTCGCCGGAGTGGATTACCGAGGAGCACTGGGTAACGCTTGGTTATGTGAATTGGGGTGGAAAAGAGCGGTTCCTGACAGCTCCCGGAGAACGGCTTGGCGGAGGAAACAGTTTCTATCCCCGTGCTCTGCTTGAAAAAATGCAGGGTTTTGATACTCGTCTGGGAAGGAAGAAGAACCTTTTGCTTTCAGGTGAGGAAACCCAGTTCCAGCATAGACTGAAAGCGATGGGCGGGAATCTCTATTACCATCCCGGGATACGTATTTTCCATTTTGTTCCCCAGGAGCGGACAATTCCCGCTTTCTTTTACCGGAGATATTATTGGGGAGGAATTACCGATTATCTGATGTCGAAAACGCTTCAGGGGTTTTCTTTTGAGCACATAGCGCAGCCAGAGAAAAGCGGCTCGCAGCTTGGCAGATTGCTGAAAAACAGCATCACGGCCCTGGGTCTTTTCCGATCGGAATCAGCTGTCTTACAGAGTCGGATTTACATCTCCTATGTAATCGGCCGTCTTGTTGCTGTTTTAAAATTCGGCTGGCGGAGGCTTGATCTGAACCGGGAATGAACGACAAAAATTCGAGTGATATAAGGTACTCAGGGTTCAGCAGCACTTTTAAACAGGAGAATCAGCCAGTTTTTTCTGTATTGTTGCCGACCTATAAACGGGTAGATGCCCTTGAGCGGACATTACAGGCACTTGCAGATCAGAACGTGGCCCATGAAGACTATGAAATTATCGTGATTGATGATGGATCGCTGGATGACACGGAGACGTTTCTGGAGCGATTCTCTAAAAAAACACAGAACCGCTTTTATTTTGCCAGCCTGGCGGAGAACGGAGGGCCTGCGCGGGCCAGGAACGCGGGCCTTCGATTCTGTAATGGCGGGGTAATACTGATTATAGGCGATGATGTCGTGCCGGAAGCTACCTTGCTCAAAGAGCATCTGGCCTTTCATGACATCCATCCTGATGAAAAGTACGCCCAGCTGGGTCATGTTTACTTTCCGGAGGCGCTAGATCCCAATGCTTTCATGCGCTGGCTGGAAAGCGGGGGCAGGAACTATTTCTTCAACTATGCCGATCTGACTCCGGGTGAGAGGGTATCACCCCTGTTTTTCTATACCTGCAATGTTTCAGTAAAAGCATCCCTGCTCAAGAAAAGCGGCTGGTTTGATGAATCATTTCGCTACGCATCCCACGAAGACCTGGAACTCGGCTATCGACTTGCCGACCAAGGGATGCGATTGATCTACAATGATAAGGCCCGGGGAGCCCACTGGCACATGCTTTCGGTGCAGGGAATTTCCAGGAGAGTATACCTGATGGGCTATTCTGCGGCGCTTTTCTGGCAGAAGGTTGAAGACGAGGGAAGCTGGCTGAGAAAAGCGGCTCGGCACCTGTTCGCCTATGTGAGTACAGCGCCTCCCGGTATCTGGCTTTGGGACTGGTTGCGCCGGAAAGATTACGAGGACAGGAAAAACTACCCTGCACACTGGCATGTTCTCCTATTACTGAGTTTTTTTATCGGGCTTTCGGACTCTTTAAATAAACGGCCAATTCGTGTATAAAGACTCACGTTCCGGGCTGTCCAACCGTTTTCATTGCATCAGCATCATTTGCATAATCATGAGGTTTTGGGTGATTAATTTGTTTCTTGTTGTGTAAAAGCGATCTGCGTGCGGACATATTTCAGTAATTGCATTGATAATGGGAAATGAAATTCTCCATCTTGCGGCAGTAACAGCCGGCCTGTCAGTTCTGTTTATCCTGCCATTCATTCCAGTTGCCTTTGTTTTACATCCCAAAAGGCAATGGCCTCATATCGTGTTAACCTCCTGCGTTGTGGGTACCTGCCTGCAGGCGACTACTGGATTGATCTGGTCACACCTTGCAGGTGAGTGGCCCTATGGTGAGATTGCAGTCCTTGCAGCTTTGTGGGCCGTGTTACTCTTTTGGTGTTTGAAATCTCTCGAAAAGAGCCGGGCGAGGAGGGTTTTATATGACGATATTGAATCTTCCCGTCATTACCTGCTGCTTGCTGTAATGCTGGTAATAGCATTTGCTGTGCGGAGTCTGCATCCGCTCGAGGCGGCTTATCTGGGTCAATCGGACGCCTACACGCATCTTCATTATCTCAAAGATATAGTAAAGCAGGGGCATCTCTCCAATCCTTCATATCCCCCGGGATATCACTGGCTTCTCGCTTTGCCGGTACTGATTTTTTCCCTCGATCCATACCTGGTGGCGCGATTTTCCGGAGCCTTCTTCGGTACCGCTCTTGTCCTGGCTGTCTTTGTTATGATGGAACGAATGTTTTCTCGTCGGGCGGCCTATCTCTCCGGCTTTATTGCAGCCTGCTTTCCGCCGATGCTGCTGCTGATGAAAACCGGTGTCGGGTCCTTTGCAAACCAGTTTGGCTTGTTCCTGCTGCCGATGATTTTTCTTCTCTATTTTTGTTTTGTGACCGGCAAAGGCAGGACTTTTGCTTCTGCACTTCTTCTGGTGATTTCACTGTGCGGGCTGGCCGCAACGGTACCGATGATGTTTCTACACGTTCTCGTCATCTTCGTCATGCTGCGGCTTTTTGATCTTTGCCGCCTGTCGAAACATTGGTTTTCAAAAACTGCTGGAATAATTCTTATTGTTGCAATACCCCTTACGCTTCTGGCGTTCCATATGAGCAGTGTCGGATCCGGCCAGCGGCTGCAGACGGCCAATACGCTCATCGAATACAAGGAGAAAAAAGTACCCTTGCCGGCAGAGCAGCTTTTTGAGATTATTAAAAAAAATGACATAGTGAGTAGTCCCGGCACGAATAATCTTCTCAGGTATCTTACCTCCAGCCCCTATTATGCTTTGTTAACCGATTATTTCTCCATTAAGAGACTCGGGTTTGGAAACATGACATTGAACCTGCTGGGAAGTTTACTGGCACTGATTTTTCTTGGATTCTCAACCTATGGACTGGTCGCCGGGAAAGTGAATTTTCTCATCCTCGGGCTTTGGGGCATGATTACCACGGTGCAGGCGGCGTCCGGGTTCCTGCAATTTTCTTCGTATCAGCGCGAGGGGTGGAGTCTTCTCATTGCAACCTGCTGCATGAGTGGTATTTTTGCCGCATGGCTGGTGGATGTGATCCCGGGCCATCATTTTTCCAGGATCGGTTTAACCACCGTGCTCGTTAGCGCCGCAGTATGGACGTTTCTGCATCCACCCCGGCATGGAGCATTAAAAACAGAGGCTGAAGATCAACTGGTACGTTCAGTAAGATTTTTCGGCAAGTCCCCGGAAGAAATGCTGGAGGAATGCAGCCGGCAACCCGCAATAACTTGCCAGGTTGCTGCGTTTATGCAGCGGGATTTACCAATCCAATTGATCACCAGACGATTTACCGGTTGGGGTAACCAGGGCGAAATCACCCCGAACGTATTACAGCGGAAAAGTAATCTGCAAGTTATCATTGTTGATAATTCTGTGGCAGCCGATCTCTTTAAGCCCGGGCATCAGTACATCGCCCTGGTAGATCGGCAGGATGGATCGAAACCATTTCAGACGATGAGCACTTTTGCCATGGTGACCCCTTCGATGGTCAAAGCGATACTCGAGCAGCAGGTGCAGCTCTACAAGATAAATGCGAGGATTCTCGATATTATAAAGGATCTTCCTGAAGAAAAATGGCTTGTGAAAGATTTTCAATTGTCTGACAAATTGACTGCGTTTGCTGTCATTTCCCAAGATGCAAAGGCTGAGTAATCAGATGTCTCTTCGTATTGCCGTAGTGATTCCAATTTTTAATGAGGCCTGCGCTATTGGTAGCGTATTGGAGGAAACCAGGAAGCATGGTGATTATATTTTGATCGTTGTAGATGACGGAAGCTCAGATGACAGTTTTGTGCATGCCTCTGCTCATGGGGCCTTGGCCCTGCGCCACAAGTTAAACAGGGGAAAAGGTGCAGCTGTCAAGACCGGCATCATGGCAGCAAATCTCCTCGAGGCCGATGTTATCGTAACAATGGACGGCGATGGTCAGCATGATCCGGCCGATATAATGGCTCTTGTCATACCTATCATCGAAGGAAAGGTCGATGTTGTGCTGGGCTCAAGGCTTATGAACCGGGAGAAAATGCCATGGCCGAAGGTGGTTGCAAACTATATCGGAAACATTATAACATGGCTGCTCTATGGACTGTTTGTCTCGGACAGCCAGTCAGGATTTCGAGCCTATTCAAAATATGCCGCCCTGATCATCGATACAAAAGCGGATAAATATGAATATGACAGCAAGGTTATCAGGGAAATCAAAAATAACAGGCTCCGCTTTAAGGAGGTTCCGGTCCTTACCCGTTATACTGAATATTCCATGGGAAAAAAACAAAAACAGGGTTTCTTCAACGGTCTTGTTACGCTGGGCCGGATGCTCTGGAAAATGATTGCGTAGGTGATCAGTAATGTTTGAAAAAATTCATTTATATCAAGTTGTTGTCGTTTTCATATCATCGGTAATGCTGTTCCAGGGTATCAAGGATTTTGTTAAGCGGGAAGTGGGCCAGACGCTATTGAAACTGATCGTCAGGATTGTTGTCTGGGGGGGTATGGCCCTCGTGGCAATTTATCCTAATTTTACCTATTCACTCTCAAAACTTATCGGTATTGAAGATAATATCACCGCCGTAATCGTAACCGGGTTTATTTTTGTTTTTTTGATAATTTTCAAACTCTTATCTGCTATCGAAAAGCTTGAACAGAACATGTCGGAACTCACCCGTCGGGAGTCGTTAAAAGATGCCCACGAGAGAATAGAGAAGCTCAGGCGAGAGCTGATCGCCGACCGGGATGGTGATGTGAATGACTGAAAAGACCATCCTGGTAACGGGTGGTGCCGGATATATCGGCAGTCACACCTGCAAGCTTCTGCAGAGCAGAGGGTATAGTCCAGTCGTCCTCGATAATCTCGTATATGGTCACCGCTCATTTGTCAAATGGGGACCGTTTTATCAGGGGGATATACATGATAGTCTCCTGTTAGATACTATTTTTCAAAAACATTCTCCCTCGGCAGTAATACATTTTGCGGCCTTCGCCTACGTAGGAGAATCGGTCGGCGATCCCGGAAAATACTACCGGAACAATGTTGCCGGTACACTCGATTTGCTCGATGGTATGCGTAGGAACGGCTGTAGTAAAATCGTTTTCTCAAGCAGTTGTGCTATCTATGGATTACCGGCTACTTTGCCGATTCAGGAGAAACAGGTGCAGGCTCCAATAAATCCGTATGGGAAAAGCAAATTGATGGTGGAGAAGATCCTGGCGGATTTCGACAATGCCTATGGTATCAAATCAGTATCACTCCGTTATTTTAATGCAGCGGGAGCAGATGCTGATGGTGAACTTGGTGAGGACCATGACCCGGAAACGCATTTAATACCGCTGACGATATACAGTGTTCTGGGCAGGATACAGAACCTGGAAATATATGGTACCGACTATGCAACCCCTGATGGAACAGCCATCCGGGACTATATCCACGTCAACGATCTTGCCGAAGCCCATGTAAGCAGCCTGGAGTACCTGGAAGCGGAAAAACACAGCCAAGCCATTAACCTTGGCACCGGCAATGGCCTCTCTGTCCAGAAAATCGTGGATGAAGCGGAAAAGGTGACCGGCATCACGGTTCCGGTAGTCTACGGCAAACGTCGACCGGGTGATCCTCCGGTTCTTGTGGCGGATGCGCAGAAAGCCTGGGAAATCTTAGGCTGGAAGCCATTACTCTCTGATCCAGCAACTTTACTCGGGTCTGCCTGGAACTGGCACAAGAAGCGACACAGCGATCAGAATCTGCTCAGCCGGATCTAAATAGTCTGTCGGGGGCTAGCGGCGACCGTGGAGCGAAGTGTCGGCGACGATATAGTGCGGCCGCTTCTTCGTCTGCATGAATATTCTTCCTATATATTCACCACATATCCCGATACAAATAAGCTGAATTCCTCCAAGAAAATATACACCGGTCATCACCG
The DNA here is from genome assembly GCA_024643445.1 of Desulfobulbaceae bacterium. Taxonomy (GTDB): domain Bacteria; phylum Desulfobacterota; class Desulfobulbia; order Desulfobulbales; family Desulfocapsaceae; genus Ww85. The sequence continues at coordinate 7,658 of JAHEMX010000080.1, forward strand.
AAGCCCAACCGGACACCGCTTCCTGACTGAAAATACGGATAAAGATGGCGTAAAAGCCATAGATAAAGCTGGCTAATGAGATAAGAAAGCCGATCAGGGTCACCAGCCTGAGGGGAAGGATACTGAAGCCGAGCAGGCCGCTCAGGGCCAGGCGCAGCATCTTTGCCAGGGTATATTTTGTTTCGCCGGAACTTCGTTTCTCTGGAAGATAGGGAAGCTCAAACTGTTTGAATCCGGACCAGGCCACCATTCCCCTGAAAAAAATATCGCTTTCTTCAAACTGTTTGAGTATATCAACGACTTTTCTGTCGAGAAGTCGGAAATCAGCGGTCCCGGGCTTCAGGTCGAGATGCGATATCCTGCTCAGCAGCCGGTAGAAGTTCTGCGATGTGAATCTCTTGAATAGTCTTGATTCCTCTCTATCCTGCCGCGTGGTGATGACCACATCATAGCCGTTTTTCCACTGTTCGATCATGCTGGGAATAAGATGTGGCGGGTGCTGCAGGTCTCCATCCATGCTGACAACAATATCGCCGGAGCAAAAATCCAGGCCGGCCTTCAAGGCACTTTGATGGCCGAAATTTCTTGACAAACTCAGGTAATGAATAGTGCCATTGTCATACTCTTTCTGTAATGTCTTGATTTCTTCAAGCGTTCCGTCACTACTGCCGTCGTTAATGAAAATAATCTCGTTTCTGCATAACGGCCCGACATGGCGTGTGAGTTCCTCGTAAAGGATTCTGATATTGTCTTCCTCGTTGAAAACCGGCACCAGGATTGACAATAAGAAGTCTGCTGATTTCTGTGACATGGCTTATCCGTCTGTCAGGATAAAATAAGAAAGATTGAAACCGCACCGAGAAACAAACCGAATGCGTGTTTTGCGGTGACCGTCTCGCCGGCCCAGATGCCGTATGCAACAACAATCAAGACAACGCCAATTGTCATTATGGGGGAGACCTTGCTTATCGAGAAATACTTGAGCGCCAGGTAATAGGCGATGAAAGAGAGAATGTAACAGGAAAGACTGCCGCCCAGATATAGCAGCCAAGATATTGACTTTACTTCAAAAATTGTGGCTCTCTTCATACAGATCTGGGCCAGTGAGGAGAAGAGAATTCCGCTCATGACAGAGAGCCAGCTAAAAGGTGGTGCCACCATATTTATGATCCCGGTTCCTAGTCTTTAAACAAGTGGACAGGCGTGTCATGATCAGCAAACGCCCTGTTCATGACATTGTTTTATATATAATCCATTCATACCTGTCCAGTAAATGAACGCCGGCATCTTTTGACAGGTACGGAACTTTTCCCTGGAACACTTGTGCTACCTTGTAAGCGTAGGAAAGGAGTAGGTAATCGTGCTGGCTGGCTATGGCCGTATGGATGTTCATAGCATCTGGTTGCCTATGCATGGTGACGAGATAATAGTGTTTCCCCGATTCAGCCGGTGGCTCCGTATAAATTTTATATTTCCTGTCATAAAATCGAGGCGAGAACCGTCGATAATAAGCAGTCAGGTGGGCGACCAGTTCTGCCTCGGGGTCCCCTTTTGTTGTCAAGATCTGGACATACTGACCCTGGTCGTGAAGTCGGGTGATTTCAGCTATCAGCTTAGATTCGGCTGTGCGCAGGCTGTGCTGGGCAACAGTCTGCAATGAAAAGTTATAATAATTGCAGCCTATAAAAAATATAAGAAACCCGGTCAGTGTTATCGCAACGGCACGGGCGAGCAGCATGAAGTGCCGTCGGGTCGCCTCCAGGATGGATCGCGCACCAAAAGCAAGCAGTGTCGTAAAAACCGGTATGATGATATACCAGTAACGCAGCACCGGAGCCCAGGAGGTGCTGACTATCAGGAAGAGACTTGCAAATTGGCCGAGCAGAAAGAGAAGAAAAACGAATTCATTATCGAAGCGGCGCCCGACTAGCTTAACAATCATGCTCATCAGTACTAGGGAAACCAGAATGACAAATCCTGCAGTAATATAAGGGGATGTCTTGAGCTGGAAGAGCTCTGAAAATATCCATTTTGAATTTTCAATGATCAGATCTGATGTTAATGGCTTCACGCCATAGAAGCTGTTGTGCGAGGCAATGTATATTTTTCTGAATGTGTAAATGAAAATCGCTATTAGCGGCAGACCGCAAAGCATTTTTTCCCAGTTTACTCCTCTTAGAAGAAGCCCGTAGTAAAAAACAACTATCCACAGCATTACCGCAATATTGATTTCCTTGGAAACTGAAAGTCCGAGGTAGCCAAGATAAAACAGACCATAGTGCAGCAGTGCCGGCGCCACTTTCCCCTCCCTGTTTCCTTTCAACATGATAAGGGCCATCATCCAGTTGCACAGGCCAAGAAAAAAGGCCGTATAGACTTCCTGGGGACCAAGCCTCGATGCAGGCGAGTTCGGGAAGAAGAGCCAGACGTAGACCAATAATGCCAGGGGCAGAAGCAGGGATGTTGGCCTGTTTTCTGCAGAATTTTGAAATAACTCCTTTTTGTTGTCCCGGGAAATAGAGATAAATGCGGCGGAAAAGGTGAAAATCGCAGCAAAATGTAAAAGCCACCTGCTCAGGTGGTGTACCCAGGGAGTTGCCCCGAAGATCTTCCAGGTTACCATGTTGTAAAGATCAAAAAACGGTCGGTATCGACCGTAACTGAAATCCAGGACCTCTTTGTAAAACCAGTTGATGAATCGTTTAGAGCTGTCCAGGAATTCGATATAGTAACACATGCCGTAATCATCAACGAGGGCGAATGCTGTATCCAGCGAGTAGAAAAGGAGAGGAATAAACAGCAAGGCCGGGATGACAAAAAGCGTTAGCTGGAACAATGAAAGGCGCATGGATCGACCGGAGTTATCATCACATGGGGTGTATTTGTCTCGTGGCGTAAAAAATAGCATGGCGGCTAAAAGGTAATTGTCTCTCGTTTTTCCTGGAGAAATTCAGATGCAGCACTGCATTCCAAGGCACGGAAATTGTACATGAATGTTCACAACTTATCATATGTTATTTCCGTCGGGGAGATTTATACCCTGATTCATTGCTGCAATCGATGGGTGAAAACGGTTAACGCATTGTTATTAATATGTATTTAGAATGATGTCGCCGTTTTTGTTAAG
>JAHEMX010000538.1 GCA_024643445.1 Desulfobulbaceae bacterium
AGCGGCAACACAAATATCATGAAGGTACATATCGTCGGCGAGAGCACTCTGTCCGACATGGCCGATAAAGAGGAACATACCTAGGACATGGCAGCCGGCTGTTGCTTCCATCAGCGTAGCCCGGATTTTTTTGCCATCCTGCCTGACGATGAAACCGGGTCATCAGCATGCTGCAGATAAACCAGACTATCTCGATTCCGCTCGATGAAATTGAATTGAGCCAGATCCGCTCATCCGGCCCCGGCGGTCAAAATGTAAACAAGGTCGCAACCGCCGTTCACCTGCGTTTCAATGTCACCGCATCCTCACTGCCTGAGAACTGCAAAAGAAAAATTCTGGACCTGCACGACCGGAGAATCACCAGCGAGGGGGACATCATCATAAAGGCACAGCAATTCAGAAGCCTTGAGCAAAACAGGGCCGACGCCCTGCAGCGCTTGGGTATCCTTATTGGTGCTGCGCTGAAAAAGAACCGAAAAAGAATTGCCGGCAGGCCGACATTGGCATCCCGAAAGAAGAGACTGGAAGCCAAACAGCAACGCGGTCAGAAAAAAAGCATGCGCAAAAAAATCACTTCCTTCGACTAGCCAGTATACTGTCCCGGCGAATGCCTGACTGCCGAATTGCTATGTTTGATGATTCTGTAGAATGAAAAGCCAAGAAATTTTGCAATCAATTGTATTTACTTTGCAGGCGTTATTCCGAAATCAATTTTCAAATTTCTGATCCGGGAAAAAAAGACCTAAAAAACAGGCATCTTGCTGCAACAGTATAACGGGTAATCGAGCATTTTCTTTCGGCAAATACCATAGAGATCAAAAAAGGACCTGAAAAAAAAATGAAAATGAAACAAAGAATCGCACTCTCAGGTGCACGCACGTGATTGCCCTCACCGCGCAACATGCTTAAACAGACATTCTGCCATATATCCGGCATCGGCTACGCTTCTGAACAGCGGCTCTGGAGCAAAGGAGTAACAACGTGGGAAAACCTGGCCGAACACTCGAGGCTTATCACCAGGATGAGTGACGGCGAGGTCCGCGGGATTCTTGAACAATCGCAGGCTGCGCTGGCCGATGATCCGCTGTTTTTCAGCGACCGTCTGAAGCGATCCGACGGCTGGCGTCTTTTTCCGCATTTCAGACAGAGCTCCGCCTACCTTGACATAGAAACCACCGGGCTTGGCCATGATTCGGAGATCACGACCATCGCCCTTTATGACGGAAGGGAAGTCCGCACCTATGTCAATGGCCGTAATCTTGATGATTTTCTCGATGATATTGAGCAGTACCGGGTGATCATTACCTACAACGGCATTTCCTTTGATATTCCGGTTATTGAACACTATTTCAGGACACGCCTGGACCAGGCCCAGATTGACCTGCGCTATGTCCTGGCCCGTCTCGGCTGCCGGGGGGGGCTCAAGGGGTGCGAAAAACAGATGGGAATCAACCGCGGCATGCTGGACGGAATCGACGGTTTTTTTGCCGTGCTTCTCTGGCGGGAGTACGAGCGGTATTGCAGCGAAGCGGCGCTGGAAACACTTCTCGCCTATAATGTTGAGGATACAGTGAATCTTGAACGACTCATGGTCGAGGCCTATAATCGTAATGTGGACCGGACGCCGTTTGCTTCCGAACTCGGTCTCCCGTTCCCGGAACGCCCACGGACTGCCTATCAGCCCGACCCGGAAATAATGGCCCGGACGAGTTTTCCGGGTGCCTTCAATAATGAGGGTTGAATCTAAAGACTTCGGTTGACAGTCTTCTGTCTTGTAATGAGCTGTCAGCAGAAGATCGTGTCAATGAAGAACGCCCAAAGGGATACCATATCATCCTCAGCGATTTACCACATCCCCGTTCATAACGAAATGAATCGGTTGCCATACAACGCCAGGAAAAGAACCGTTCAGACAAAGCAATGGCAGTCACTGCTCTCGATGATACCACGAGCATCCGAGCGTTAAAGGTCTGCAAACACTCCACACGAGCCTACGCCATTCGCTTCATTATACTCAAGAAGGTTCCTTTTGGGGGTTCATGCAATACGAACCGATAACGGGCCATGCGTTTCAGTTTCAGGCCGGGTTCCATTGGCACGTTGAGGATCTTGGTCCCGGCCATACGCATATCAAGGCAAGAAAACCGTATTTGAACGGCAAGGTCGAGCAGCCCCATGCTGTACTATCAGAGAAAACCCCTTACGTAGTCTCGCAAGATACGGTACAATGGCGCTTGAATTTCCTGTCAACCAGGTGTTGGTGAGACCGACAAAATAAACTTGGCTGAGTTTCGGACGTAATCAGTATATAGATTGTCTTATTCCATCTATATATGGGATGGCAGTCGCCTGATGCGTTAATTTTATCCGCTCAACTTCATGCAGCAAGCAGACACGGAACAAGTGGCTCAAACGGCAGGCCTATCTGACAAGGATCTACAGGGCGCCAGGCAGGTTATCAATATTTTCATCCAAGCCTGGAAGAATTACGGCCTGTATCCGGAAGATCATGTAAATACAAAGAGATCGCTGGAAAGGCTGGTTGCTGCATTCAATAATTTCTTTAAGGACCATGAAGATCTGCGTCTGATCGTAGAAAAAGACTGTCTCCTGTGCGGATCGGAGATCATCTATAAAGTTTCACCGGACGCTTCTTCGGATGACATTATTGCCCTGCTCTATCGCGACGGGATTAAGTGGATCGAATTCCAGGAGGGTCTTCCGCTTGAGGAAATTTCTGCTTTCTACAGACAAGCGCACAGATACAGGATGTTCACTGAAGAAACCGAGGGAGACATCGTCACCGCGCTGATTGATGAAGAACTTGAGTGTATAGATTTCAAGGCAGTTGACATCTTCTGGCAGGACCAGCTGCTTATTGATTTTTCCAACCTTCC
>JAHEMX010000081.1 GCA_024643445.1 Desulfobulbaceae bacterium
CGGCTTCCGGGTATTCATCACAAATCCTTGCATGCCAGCGTTATTCAGGTGGGGGAATTTATGCTTGATGATCTTTCCCGTATCTACCTTTTCCCCACTTATATCCCGGACCCACTGCTTGGCAATATTGACCAGCATCACATCGAATTCGCCGGCCTTGAAAGCCTCGACAGCGACGGTTTGATCCTTGTAATATTTAATGATTATCCGGTCAAAATTAAACATGTTTTTGCGGACAGGATGATCCGTGGCCCAATAGTTCGGGTTGCGCTTGTAGGTGATCGTTTTTCCTTGCTGAACCGATTCGACAACATAGGGTCCGGTACCGACCGGAATGACCATTGTTCTGCTGTCAAAATCGTTTTTTTCATAGAATGATTTTGACAGCACGGATATCTGCCCGGCAATGAGTGGAAGTTCACGGTTCACTTTGCTGAAATTAAATCGTACCCGATGCTCATCAAGCACTTCGGCACTGGCTATATCGGCGTAATAGTAGGGGTAACGTGGATGGACACGATCGCTTTTGAGCAGTTCGATCGTGAATTTCACATCTTCCGGGCTCACCACCGTTCCGTCTGAAAACCGGGCTTTATCGTTAATGGTAAAGGTAACAGAAAGCAAGTCGTCAGCAACCTGGATGTCCTTTGCCAGTAGTCCATACTGGGAAAATGGTTCATCGAGACCCGATTGTGTCAAGGGTTCGAAAACAAAGAGATCAAGTCCATCGGCAGCAATTCCCTTGAGCGTAAACGGATTCAGCTTATCGAAGCTTCCGAGTGAATGGAGAACAAGATCCCCTCCCTTCTGCGCATCTTCTGAGGTGTAATCGAACCTCGTGAAAGAGGAATCATACTTGAGCGAACCATCGATGCTCAAGCCATGCGCAGCGTAAAGAGGTGTCGGCAGTCCAGCCACGACAAGAAGAAGCAAAAAGAAGAGTCTATTTCTTTTCATCTGCCACCCAATGGAGAAGAAAGAGTAAGAACCGTCAACCGTGCAGGTTATGCAGCACGCCGAACGCATCCGAGGAAACAATCCTGGCCGTGAAAAGCAAAAACTACCCTTCCTGCATCCGCCAGAACATTGACGGGAAATCGTCTTCTCAAATAAAAAAGGGCGACGAGAAATTCATCACCCCTGCGGCAGTACCTGTTTCAGTCAAGACACGTTACAGGCCTGATTTTTTCAATGACTTTATGGCCTTTATCTGGGCTTCGCTCAACTCTTTGGGAATGTCTACCCCGATTTTCACATAGAGATCACCCCGTTCTCCGATCGGTCCGCTGGGCAATCCCTGCCCTTTTATCCGAAGACGGGAATCACCATTTGTTCCGGGAGGCAGCGTAACCATGAACTTCTTGTCATCGAGCGATTCCACTTCTATCTTTGCTCCTAGACAAGCCTCACTGAATGTTACTTTTTTATGGTAAATGAGGTCTTCACCTTCACGTTGAAAAACAGAGTGCGGCTCAAGCTGAATCTTCAGATAAAGATCGCCGGGGATGCCGCCGGGTGGAGCTGCACCACCTTTTCCCTTCAAACGCAGCTTTTTGCCCTCCTCAATGCCCATCGGTATTTTCACGGAGACATTCTCAGTCTTTCCGTTCGTTCTGAGGGTTATCTCTTTCTCGTTGCCATATAAAACGTCCTGCAGGCTGACAGAAAGCTGATAGGTGATGTCCTGCCCTTTTGCTGGAGCATGACAGCCACCTCCGCATCCTGCCTGAGCGCCGTTGGGTTGACCGAAAAACGAGTATCCGTGTGGGGAGGAGGAGCCGCCCATGTTACTTCTGAATCCGGTCGAATTAAAGTTGCCGCCGAAACCGAACTGCCTCAAGATATCATTGAGATCGAAATTCTTGAAGATATCCTCTTTCGAATAGCGCTGATGGAAACCGGCTGAACCGTAGGTGTCGTATTGTTTCTTTTTCTCGGGATCAGAAAGCACCGCATACGCTTCACTGATCTCCTTGAACTTGGCTTCGTATTCCTTGTTTCCGTTGTTTTTATCGGGGTGATATTTAAACGCAAGCTTGCGATAAGCCTTTTTAATCTCTTCAGGGCTTGCTGCTTTGGCTAATCCAAGTGTTTCGTAGTATTCCATACAACGGGCATTCTTGTGGCTGATTGGCTGCTCAACTTCTTAGTAACGTTATCTATGCTCTGGCTGCACAATAGGAACTGATTGAGTCTCAGTCAAGCGGCTACGATTTTACAAGCAGCAGAAAAAGAGTGGAAGAACACAAAAAAAAGGTGGGTCTACGGCTCTTTTAAGCAAGCAGTAAAAAAGCCGTAGATCAGTTTTGACCGGTTGGCGATTCTCGAGAGGTTATGCTCAGGCTGGTTTAAAACGGGACATCCTCGCCGACACCACCATATCCGGGAGATGGCTCAGGGTAGTTCTGCTGACTCCCCCCGCCGCCATAGGAATCCGAACCGGATTCACGGCGATCAAGCATCTTCATCTCGCGGGCAATGATTTCAGTTGTGTAACGGTCGTTTCCGTTTTGATCCTGCCATTTCCTGGTCTGGATTTTCCCTTCGATATAGACCCTTGATCCTTTATGGAGGTATTCACCGCAGATTTCGGCAAGCCTCTGCCAGGCGACTATCCGGTGCCATTCAGTGGACTCCTGCTGCTGTCCCTCTTTGTCTTTCCAGCGCTCGGTGGTGGCAACGTTAAAGGTGGCGACCTGTGATCCGCTCTGGGTATAGCGTATCTCCGGATCTGCTCCGAGATTACCCACAATAATTGCTTTGTTTATCATTTCTCTTCTCCCTCTTTTACCTGATGGATGTAACCTGCCCTGACTATATTACAGATTCCGCAAAGAACAACGGGATTTTCACAGATAGAGATATAACAATTGCCATTAACCGGCCATTGTTTTATCAAGCATGGCCGGCAAACCGCCTTTATCACCGGGAACAAATCCCATGACTTCCTGCCAGATCTCATCACTTTCCATGCAGAAATAGATACAGGTTGAGGGATCAGCGTAGCTGATCAGTTCCCGGTATAACACCTTGTAAAGCTGAACTCGATGTGGACGAAAATAGCGCTGTTTGCCGTCGAGCCCCTCAATAAACTCATGGTGGTAAATCCCTGAATGCGGAAAGCGGCTCGTTCCAATCTGCTTGAGCTTCGGCAGGTAGCGGAATCCGCCAAGAGAAATCCACCTTATCGCCGCAGCAGGAACCGCGGCGAACAGTTTCCTGATGGTTTCCCGGTAATCCTGCTGCCAGCCAGGATAGGAGATAATCGGATCGAAATGAAAGGCAAGATGATACCCCCAGGATGCGCATTTTGCAGCAGCCCCGAGCCGCTCTTCAAGATTTGCCGCCCTGATCTCCTCGGTGCGCATGATCTTTTCACTATTGAGGGACCAGGCCATGATGGTTCTGCGCTGATGCTTGAGACCTTTCAGGTTGTCAACAAAAGCCGATTTGGTTTTTAACTCCAACACCGCATTTGTCCTTTCGGCAAAAAAATGCACCAGATCCCTGCTCAGGTGGGTAAAACGGTCCAGGGCCATTGAATCGGTGAACTCACCTGTCCCGATACGCATCAGGCGGGATTCCGATGCTGAAAGTTTCCCGTCGAGTTCGCTCAGTAAATCTTCTTTATTTACAAAAAAGGTAAGATAAGGGTTGTTCAGATAGGCCTGCAAAATGCAGTATACGCAATCCATCGGACAGCCCGTACCGACATTGATCACCTGATAGTCGCAGCAGCGATATTCGCGCGTTGCGGGGCATTTTTTCAAGAATTCGCTGCGATTCAGGCACAGCAGCAGTGTTTTCTTGCCTTGGCTCAGATTATCCGGATATTGCCCGTCCACAAGAGCGGGAAAATCGGATTCATCGACGATGGTGACCGGCAGTCCGGCCCGTTCAATGATGGTCCGGGTGATTTGATACTCAGCACACGAACTCTCAACAACAATCTTTTCCAGATATCGTGAAGGATCTGTCCAGCTCATGATCTCAGAAACTCATCGGAACAGCAATGTCCGACATCTGCTCTTTTGCATAAGAGGCAAGCCACAGATAATATTCTCCTTCCCGTTTTTTGCCATGTTTTACGCAACCCCCGCCGTATATTTCACATTTTTTTATAAATATTTCATAAACCGCTCTGCGCTGCTGGCGGCTCAAAGTTTCATTGGTCAGCAGCCGACCAAGTGATTGTATTCTGAATCGGTCCATGCCGACGCGACATTGTTGTGAAACCTGATCGCTGCGGCCGCCATTTTTGATAGTAAGTGGCCGGTCAACGAGCAGAAATTTTTCGGTCCGTGAGACACGCAACCACATCTCATAATCTTCGCAGCAGCACAGATTCTCGTTGAACAAACCGTATTTGTCGAATAGCCTTTTCCGGGCCATTACCGTGGACATGCCAACAGCGCACAGCAGAAGACACTGTTCGAATATATCGCCGTTTTGCGGCACATGTCTTTTCCTCTGGTTAAGATGTTTTCCGCGACGATACCATCTTTCTCTGGTGTGCGATATAAGATGTTCAGGAGCGCTTAGCAGCGCTTGAGCCTGAATCTCAAGTTTTTTCTTATGCCATGCATCGTCGGAATCGAGAAAGGCAATCGTATCTGATCCTGCCCGTGAAATACCAAGATTCCTTGCTGCCGCAGGCCCCCTGTTGCTCTGTTTCAGATAGCGGACGGGCACGCTGCATGAAGCAGTAATGTGTTCAACCACCCGGGCAGTATCATCGGTAGAGCCATCATCTACAACTATAATTTCCGTTGCCGCATACGTCTGAGCTGAAACTGACCCAATAGTTTCGGGAAGCACGCCAGCCCTGTTAAAAGTTGGAATTATGACCGTAATTGAATCCATATCTTGCCGGGTTATCGATTTTGCTGGTCTAACCACGATAATGTGGTATTTTCCACCAAAAATATTATATAATATATATTTTAATTTTCATGAAATGAGCTGAGGTTTTTCTGCAGGCGAGAACGGTTGGACCATGGTCTCTACCGCGACGGGATGAGAGAGCGTTGAGCCTGGCTTTGTGCTTCCTGCAAGAATTGTAGAACAATATGACAACAGAAATTCTTATTAATTCAAGAAGATATGAAGTACGTATCGGCCTTGTTGAGAGTGGTTATCTTACCGAATTCCATCTCCAGCGCCCAACAGAAAAAGGGTTGATGGGCAACATCTACCTTGGCCGTGTCGTCAGGGTTCTTCCCGGCATGCAGGCGGCGTTTGTCGATATCGGACTGGAACGAACCGGCTTTCTGTATGTCGATGACGTTTCCCCGCTCCCGGCAAAAATTGACAAGCTGCTGGTCACCGCGGAGGGTGACGAGGAATATCCAACAGTCCCCGCCCACCCTCATACCAATGGCCGTGGACAAGCCTTGCCGAACATTGAGGAACTATTAAAAGAAGGCCAGGAAATAATGGTTCAGGTCAGCAAGGATCCGATCGGAACCAAAGGTGCACGCCTCACCTGTCATATCACCTTGCCCGGCAGAAACCTCGTATTTATCCCGCAAACAGATCATATTGGCATCTCACGCAAGATCGTTGATGAAGATACGCGGGACTCCTTGAGAGCACTCATCGAGCGGTTGCGCCCGAAAGATGTCGGCTTTATCGTCAGAACGGTGGCAGAAAACATCTCAGCGGAAGACATTGAAGCCGATATGGAGTTTTTAATGCTGCTCTGGGATGAGGTTCAGGATCGAGCCAAAATCTCCAGGGCTCCATCTCCTGTTTATGAAGATCTCGATATAACACTCAGATCCGTGCGAGATCTCTTCACCAGTGAAGTGGACTATCTTATTATAGACAATGAAGATTCCTATGATAAGCTGATGCGCTTCGCGAGCACTTTCACGCCGAAGCTCAAAAACAAGATTTCTCTGTACCGTGGAGATCTGCCGCTTTTTGAGGCATACGGGATTGATGTCGAGATAAGCAAGGCTCTTGAAAAGAAGGTATGGCTTCGCTCGGGCGGATATATCATCATAGAAAACACCGAAGCCCTGACGGTCATCGATGTAAATACCGGTCGCTTCGTCGGAAAGGATGATCTTAACGAGACTATCTTCAAGACAAACATGGAAGCCGCCAAAGAGATAGCCTATCAGCTCAGGCTGCGGAATATTGGCGGCATCATCATCATCGACTTCATCGACATGGAAGACGAGCAGCACCGTGAGGAGTTGTTCAACTCATTCAAAGAAGCCGTTAAAAAGGACAAGAGCCGTATTAATATATTGAAGCTCTCTGAATTCGGGCTCGTTCAAATGACGAGAAAGCGTCACAGTGAAAACCTGAACCAGATGATGTGTGAACCCTGTCACTATTGTGCCGGTGAGGGTGTTTTGAAATCCCGCAGGACTATCTGCTACGAAATCTTTCGGAAAATCAGTAGGAACTCCGGTCGCACAACGGGCAACGCCGTTACCGTGCGGGTACATCCTCGTATAGCGGATATGCTTCTCAAAGAAGAGGAGACGACCATGAAACAATTGGAAAAGGATACCGCAAAACGTCTAATTGTTGCCCCGGCAAAAGATCTTCATATTGAAAAATATGAAATAATCTGGCAGCGCTGACTGCCCGCAAGGATAGAGCATGACAAAACTCAGTAACACCAGAAAACGCACTACCGGCACCCTCTTTCTGATCCTGTTTATCCTGTTGTCCTGTGCGGCAGGTATCTCCTTCTTTCTATTTTTTGAAGGAGAGCATCCAGTTGTCACTCTTGCGTCCCCCCAGACCTATCTAGGCTCAGATACCGTTATCTCCTTCTCAGCCCAGGACAGCAAAAGCGGGCTCAGAGATCTCCGTCTCACCGTCTCCCAGGGAGACATCCAGAGTGAATTGTATTCTGAAACCTTCCCCAGAAACGGCTTGATCGGTGTGATCGGCTCTCCTGAGAAACAGGATAAAGTTGACTTTCTGCCGCTAAAGAGCGGCTTCAAGGACGGTCCTGCGCTGATAACGGTGAACGCTTCAGACTACTCGTTACGTGGCTTTTTGAAAGGCAACAGGACCACGGTTACGCAAGAGGTCATCATCGATACTACGCCACCCAAAATCAAGCTTCTGCACAGTGAGCGGTACATCAATCCGGGCGGCAGCGGCATAGTGATCTATAGTGTCGACGATTCTGAAACAAAAAGCGGCCTCCAGATCAATGGAGATTTTCATCCCGGCTATCTGGTAGGTGATGGCAGGGATGACACCTATATCGCTTTTTTCGGCGTGCGCTATGATGCCGCAACCATTGATACTTCCCTCGTCTTTGCCACTGACCCGGCTGGCAACACCAGCAAACTGCCATTCTCGGTCATTTTTAAAAGCAGCAACTTCAAGCATGATGACATTACGGTTGATGACGGTTTTCTGGAAAACAAAATTCCTGAATTTGAACAGCATTACCCGCAGATGCGGGAACAGGGGCCACTGGTTCAAAAATACCTCTATACAAACAATGAAGTCCGAGACCTGAACAACAAGAAAATAAGCGAACTATGTTCCACCTCCAAGCCTGAACGGTTGTGGAAGGGAAGGTTCCTCCGCCCGTCAGGCTCAACCCGGGCCGGTTATGCTGATCATCGCACTTACTACCATGACAGTAATCCGATAGACAAACAGGTTCATCTCGGAATTGATATCGCCTCCACCAGGCATGCTGATGTTAAGGCTGCCGAGCGCGGCATTGTCGTCTTTGCCGATTATCTCGGAATCTATGGTAACATGGTCATCCTTGATCACGGGCAGGGTGTTTTCAGCCTCTATTCCCATCTCAGTCAGATCAATGTCTCAGCCGGAGAGTCCCTGGACCAGAGTGTCGTTCTCGGACTGACGGGAACCAGCGGAATGGCAGGAGGAGATCACCTGCATTTCTCCGTTCTGGTAAACGGCATTTTCGTGACACCGAAGGAATGGTGGGACCAGCACTGGATTGATGTCACCATTGATGAGCCGCTCACCGAATCCCGCTTCAACTGACCGGAGGTCGTCGGTTCCATCAGCGTGCCACCGGACCGATGATACCCCGCCCAGAGCACCTACATGGCATGATTAAGACAATGGTATTTGCCGGCGAAAATAAACGTTTGCCGCTGCTGTTATACAGCTATCTGGCAGCCGAGATCCTCGCACCGTTTTTTGCAAGCTTCGTTATCATGAACGGCGTGTTTTTCCTCGTCAAGCTCATTCCTTTCCTGAACCTCGTGCTTGAGCTCAAGATAGGACTGGCCGATTTTGTCAGGCTTTTTTCCTATCTTTTCCCCAACATGTTCCTCTACTCTATTCCGATGGCTGCCATGCTTGGCGTTACTATCGGCTTCTCACGGCTTTCCAGTGACACTGAGATTCTCGCCTTCAAAGCAAGCGGTATCGGCATCTATCACATATTGCCGCCACTTGTGGCACTGTCCCTTGTCATCTCGCTGATCACCGGCTATTTCTCCATAGTGTTGATTCCCCATGGTGATCAGGCGATGCAGCAGATGATGTATCAGCTGGCCAAGGAAAAAATAAATAAAGGGATCAAGGAGCGAGCCTTTACCGAAGCGCTTGGCGACCTGGTAGTTCATGTCGATTCGATTGATAAACAGACGGGTGTCTGGAACCATGTCTGGGTGTCCGATATGCGAGGCCGTGAAATACCGGCAGTCACCATGGCTCAATCCGGAACCATGAAAACTGACATCGAGAAGATGCTCGTCACCCTTGTCTTGCGAAACGGGAGTACCCATATACCGGAGCAGCAAAGTGCCCAGACCGTATCATTTGATCGCTATATCATCAATATTCCGCTGAAACCGCTTTCCCGGGCACCGAACTTCAAGTCCCGTGGTACCATGTCGATGGGCGAGCTCCTGCAGAGAGCAGATGAAAAAGGCAGAGATACCGCCGGCGGACGCGTCTATCACACTGAATTTCACAAGAGGCTCGTGCTGCCGGTCGGCTGCCTGATACTTTCTCTTCTCGGTATGCCGCTGGGTTTACTGGCAGGACCCGGCCGAAGGGCTATCGGCGTCCCTCTCGGGCTCACCTTGTATATTTTTTATTATGTCCTTTTTTCCATGGCACGCAACGTGGCCAACAGTGGCTCGTTTCCGGTTCCTCTCGTCATGTGGGCTCCAAACACCATTCTCGCGCTGCTCGTGGTTATTTTTATCCGCAGAACCGCACATGAAAAACAGTTGCTGCCCAGTATTGTAAACGATTCATTTGATGCCCTCGTTTCCTGGACAATTATAGCTGCAGACTGGCTTTATCGGAAACTCAGCCCCCAATCGGGATCGGTATACAAACAATCTGCCGTTAATAAACGCAGCCTCGCGGCAGGCAAAAAAAAGAAGCGGCTGCGCGGCAATGTTTCTCTTCGAATTTTTCATTTTCCGGAATGTGACTATTATTACGGTAAAAATTGTTCAATTGAATTCAAAGATGTTAAAGTAGCCTTACAGGCTGGTTTCCAGCCATGCACGTTTTGCAAAACCATGATGCCTGAAGCAAACGCTCTCGAACAACAGGAGATCTCCCCCTAAAAGCCGTCAGCAAGAAGGAGTTTAGCAATGAAACTTCCCGGTTCCAAAGAAATGAAGGCCATTGATCGATGTGCGATCGATGAGTTTGGCATTCCCGGCATTGTGCTTATGGAGAATGCAGGAACCGGCACCGTTCGTTTGATGGAAGAACACCTGGGTCCGCTAAAGGGCACTTTTGCCCTGATCCTTGTCGGCCCCGGTAATAATGGCGGTGATGGTCTTGTCATCGGCAGGCATCTGCACCAACTCGGTTGTGAACCGATCTTTTTCTTTTTCGTTCATCCAGACAAGCTGACGGGAGATACCGCCACAAATCTGGCAATTGTCAAACGGATGAAACTTCCCTTTCATGTCATTGATTCATCACCCCGGGTTAAAACGATCCCCGTTCTATTCAAACAGATTGAATCCCGCGGTAAACCTTGCTGTGCTATCGTTGATGCTCTGTTCGGCATTGGCCTTGACAGGAATATAGACGGCTATTTCGCAGAAACCATAGAACTCATAAATACGAGCGAATTTACCAGACACATACCGGTGGTTGCCGTTGATACACCCTCCGGTCTTGACTCAACAACCGGCAAGATACTTGGAACCGCCATCAAGGCGGATCTGACGGCTACCTTCGGCTGTCCCAAACCGGGCCAGGTGATGCAGGGGAGCTCTACCTTTACCGGTGATCTTCATGTGATCGACATAGGCATCCCCCCGGAAGTAATTATCAATGCCAGGATAACAACGTTCATGATTACGGCGGCTACGGCCTCGGGATGGTTAGCAAGGATCAAGCGGGACAGCAATACGCACAAAGGCACCTATGGCCATCTCCTGATACTCGCCGGATCTGCCGGCAAGACCGGTGCGGCAATCCTGACGGCACGCGGAGCCTTGCGCAGCGGCTGCGGTCTCGTCAGTCTCGGGGTTCCCTATGACCTGAATGTTATCTTCGAGAGCAGCCTTCCCGAAGCCATGACTATACCGCTTCTGACATCAACCTCGTTCCTTAACGCTTCCGATTTGTCAGCTATCCTGAGGAATATTAAAAATAAATCGGCCCTCGTCGTCGGCCCCGGTATCGGCGCCGATACCAGAACGGCAGAACTTGTGCTGTACCTTTACCATACCGTCAAACAGCCGATGGTCATAGATGCTGATGCGCTCAATATTATCGCCCGCTATAAAAGCCAGCTTAAATCAGCGGCCGGCCC
>JAHEMX010000539.1 GCA_024643445.1 Desulfobulbaceae bacterium
AGCCTGCGTCTGCTGCTGCGCAACAACGGGGGATGAGGCGCCGGGATTGCCGCCGGATTTGAAAATCGTAAAGGCAACGCCGGAAAGGAAACCGGCGATGAAAACGATGGCGATGGTGAGGTAGAAAGTCTGCTTGCTGACACTGTTGTGTTCTGTTGCCATGTGTCCCTCAAAAAAATGATTGAAAAATGGGAAATAACCGTTTTAAGTCCCGGATTGACGGGACATTTCGATATTATAGACACGAAATAGCATTTGTATATACTACAATGTGATATTATTTTGCACGGTGTCTCCACCCCCGTAAAACTGGTGCCCAGTTGCCTTGAACCAGGTACTTATCCGGGAGATACCAACTGCTTATCAGGCGTCTGCACATTCCCGTAAAAAACAATAGTGGTGTGGAAAAAGTTCGAGCAGATGCTGCATTTATGCATACTGTTTGTTGAAATTAATCTATGTAAGCGGAATTTCCACCTCTTCAAGGTGGTCTGAAAAGCATTTCCATCTAGCGACCTATCATTCTGGAGGACAACAATAATGGGCAGCCCGACTCCGGATATCCTGACCGAAAAACAGGACCAGCCGTGTTCTCAGGCCTATTTTCCGACAACGGCTAAATCAATTCAGGAGAACATCGTTCATCATCTCATGAGTTTTCAGGGGCGCGACCCGGAACGATCCGGACCATCCGATGTCTACAAAGCGCTGGCCTTCACCTTGCGCGATATCATGGTCGAAAAGTGGATCAAGACCCAGAAAACCTTTTATGCCAAGGAGAAGAAGCGGGTCTACTATCTCTCGCTCGAGTTCCTGATCGGCCGGTCGCTGGGCAACGCCATGATCAATCTCGGCCTTTTTGAACAGGTCAGGGAGGCGGTTGAAGGGCTGGGGTTCAGTATGGAGGAAATCCGTGAGCAGGAGGAGGATGCAGCGCTTGGAAACGGCGGACTTGGCCGCCTTGCCGCCTGTTTCATGGACTCGATCGCGACCCTGAAAATCCCGGCCTACGGCTACGGCATCCGGTACGAGTATGGTCTCTTTAACCAGCAGCTTATTAACGGCTACCAGGTTGAAAGTCCTGACAGCTGGCTGCGGTATGGCACCCCGTGGGAATTTGAGCGTCGTCTTCCGGTATTCACGGTTCAGTTTTACGGCAAGGTGAGCAGTTATCAGGATGAGAAAGGATGTTACCGGACCAAGTGGATCGATACCCAGGACGTCATGGCGATACCCTGTGATATTCTGGTTCCTGGATATGAGAACGATCATGTGATCAATATGCGGCTTTGGACGGCCAGGGCCTCAAGCGAGCTGGACCTGACCCATTTCGGCGAAGGTGATTACATCGGTGCCGTGCAGCAGAAGGTCAGCTCGGAGACGATTTCCAAGGTGCTCTATCCGCCGGACCACAACTATGCCGGCCAGGAACTTCGCCTGAAGCAGCAGTTCTTTTTCGTGGCGGCGACCTTTCAGGACATCATGCGTCGCTATAAAAAGCACAACGCCACCTTCGACGACTTCCATGAGCGTATCGCCGTCCAGCTCAACGACACCCATCCGGCAATCGCTATTCCCGAGCTGATGAGGCTTTTGCTGGATATCGAGGGGTTGAACTGGGAAAAGGCCTGGGAGATAACCGTTCACACCTTTGCCTATACCAACCATACGCTGATGCCAGAAGCCCTTGAACGCTGGTCTGTTGACATGATTGGCCGGGTCTTGCCGCGGCACCTGGAAATCATCTACGAGATAAATAAGCGATTTCTCGATCATATCGCCCTCCATTATCCGGGAGACGGTGAGAAATTGCGGCGTATGTCGATTATCGAAGAAGGGGAGCCGAAGATGGTGCGCATGGCACATCTGGCTATCATCGGCAGTCATTCGGTGAATGGTGTGGCAGCCTTGCACACCCAGCTTCTCAAGGACAGGATTTTTAAGGATTTTAATACCTTGTATCCGGGGAGATTCAACTCGAAGACCAACGGTATTACGCCGCGACGCTGGCTGCTCAAGACCAACCCGAGACTCGCGGAACTGATCAGCGAACGTATCGGCTCCAGCTGGGTGACCGATCTTGATAAACTGCATGAGCTTGAACCGCTGGTCGACGACCTGGCGTTTTGCGAGCAGTTCCGGCTGATCAAGCTGGAGAACAAGCAGCGGCTGGCCGAATACATCAACCTGACCACCGACACCGAGGTGAGTCCGGAGACCATGTTTGACGTGCATGTGAAGCGCATCCACGAATACAAGCGACAATTGCTTAACGCGCTGCATGTCATCTATCTCTACCAGAGACTTTTAACCAGGCAGGATGAAAACCTTGCGCCGCGATCGGTAATCTTTGCCGGCAAGGCCGCCCCGTCTTACTGGCGCGCCAAGCTCATCATCAAGCTGATCAACTCCATCGGGGAGGTGGTGAATAACGATCCGCGCATCGGGGACCGGCTGC
Source organism: Desulfobulbaceae bacterium (assembly GCA_024643445.1). Classification (GTDB taxonomy): domain Bacteria; phylum Desulfobacterota; class Desulfobulbia; order Desulfobulbales; family Desulfocapsaceae; genus Ww85. The sequence goes on from JAHEMX010000539.1 coordinate 2,459, forward strand.
GTGTCGTTTTTCTGCCCAATTACAATGTCAGCCTGGCGGAGTTGATCATCCCCGGGGCCGATCTGTCGGAACAGATATCCACCGCCGGAACCGAGGCGTCCGGTACCGGCAATATGAAGTTTGCCCTGAACGGTGCCCTGACCATCGGTACGCTTGACGGCGCCAATATCGAGATTCTCGAAGAGGTGGGCGAGGAAAATATATTTATCTTCGGACTTGATGCCGATGAAGCCGAATACGAACGGATTCATACCAGCCGCACACCCGAGCAGATCTGCAGCGGCAACAGCGATATTGCCCGGATCATCGAGGCTCTTGCCGGCGGCGTCTTCAGCCGCGGTGATAAAGCGCTCTTCAAGCCGCTGGTTGACAGCCTGATGAGTCCCCATGACCAGTATCTGCTGATCAATGACCTGGAGTCCTACATCAGGTGT
>JAHEMX010000540.1 GCA_024643445.1 Desulfobulbaceae bacterium
TACCGGTAAAACAAGTCTTGCCAGAGTCATATCTTCGTATACCGGGGCTTGCTTCGTGTTTTTTTCCGCCGTGCTTTCCGGTGTCAAAGAAATCAGGAAAATTGTTGCCGAAGCGGCTGAACGCACTGCCACCGAAAAGAGGCAGACCATACTTTTTGTAGACGAGATACACCGTTTCAATAAAAGCCAGCAGGATGCCTTCCTTCCCCATGTGGAAAACGGTTTATTCACGCTGATCGGAGCCACAACGGAAAATCCTTCTTTCCAGGTTGTCGCGCCATTGCTGTCCCGCTGCAGGGTACTGGTACTTGAGCCATTAGCAGAAACGGATCTTAAAAAAATCATGCTCAGAGCTCTGCATGATCAGGAGAAAGGACTTGGTTCCTACGGTTTTTCTATCAGCGAATCCGGTCTGGAGTATCTTTGCACTCTTGCTGATGGTGATGCCCGCAGGGGACTCAATATTCTTGAATTGGCCGCAACACTTATCCTGCGGCAATCGAGCAAGAAAGGAGATGATAGGGAAATTTCCCTGGCCGGTATTGAAGCAGCCTCGCAAACTAAAAACCTGCGCTATGACAAGGGTGGAGAGGAACATTACAACCTGATATCGGCATTGCACAAAAGTCTTCGGGATTCTGATCCTGACGGTTCACTGTACTGGTTCTATCGGATGATCGAGTCTGGAGAAGATCCGCTGTATCTGTCCAGACGACTCATCAGGTTCGCCTCGGAAGATATCGGCGTAGCTGATCCCCATGCCCTTGTGCAGGCGAATGCCAGTAAATCGGCATACGAGTTTCTCGGCTCCCCGGAAGGCGAACTTGCCCTTGCCCAGACGGTCGTTTACCTGGCGACGGCGCCAAAAAGCAACGCCGTCTATGCTGCAGCCGGCGAGGTCCGCGCACTGATCGAAAAAAGCGGTTCGCTCCCGGTACCGATGCATATCAGAAACGCGCCGACGACCCTGATGAAAAAGCTTGGCTACGGCAAAGGATACCGTTACGCCCATGACGACAAGGATGCTCTCGTCTCCCAGACCCATCTGCCGGAACAGCTTGAAGGCAGAGTTTTTTATCATCCGGCCAATAGGGGCTATGAGGCCGTTATCAAGGAAAGGTTGGAAAAATGGCGTACACTTCTGGAGAAAAAAAGAAAATGAACAGGATCTTTTTGGCGTTGCCATGCTTGTGTTTCGTTTTCATCATTTCTCAAACCTGTCCCGCATCTTCGGCGGAAACATCAGATAAACCAGCCTCAGCTTCTGACTTTATCATGTTCTATACAAGCAATGTAATGGGAGAGCTGGAAGCCTGCGGCTGAAGTTCGAGCCAGCTGGGCGGTCTGTCCAGGAGATACCGGAAAATCAATGAAATCTCCGCACGGCTGAAAATGCCACGTCTCCTGGTTGATGCCGGTAATGTTCTTTTTAACCATGCAGAGCGGGACAGCAAAGATTCTATAGAGACGATCACGGCTAAAGGAATTTCAGAAATCTATGGTGCCATGAACTATCATGCCGTCGCCGTCGGCCCTTTCGACCTTGCGGCCGGTCTTGATTTTATTCGGGAAAGCGGGGAAACCGGGATACCCTGGGTTTCTGCAAACATCTATGATGAAAAAGGAAAACGACCATTCAAGCCCTATATTACAGTAAATACTGGAGACCTTGCCATCGGTGTTGTAGGCCTTACCGATTCCGAGACAACCGTAAATAAGAATATCGAGGTCAGAGACGCCATCGTGGAACTCGGAACGCTCATTCCTGAGATCGCAGTAAACCATGACATGATCATCGTCCTGTCAAATCTATCCCACGACCGGAGCATTGAGATCAGCAAACGGTTTGCTGAAGTAAAGGTGGTGGTTGGAGCCGATCGGAGAAAGGGAAATATCACACCATTGCTCAGCAACGATGCTGTTATCATGCAAACCGACAGCCTGGGAAAATATCTCGGCGTATTATCAGTCTCATGGTTTCATGCCCCCTGGAAAGTAGACCAGACGAACAAACTCGCTCAATTGAAGAACCATTTAAAGTCAGCCGATAGACAGCTTGACCAGCTCTCTACCGAAAAAGACAAAACCTCGCAGGGATATAAAAACAAAGCCTTGATATTGGAGAGGAACAAGGAGAAGATTCTGACGGAAATTTCAGCCATAGAAACAGCGCAGAAAGCAGAAACATTGGGCCTCACGCCGTCCACCTTCGACGCGGACATGATTGCTCTTGAGCGCTCGCTCCCGCAGGACAGAAAAATCAGCGCCATTGTCGGATCAATCAAGGATCAGATAAACAGCTATAAAATCGGGCAGGCCGCAGCCAGCAACAGACAATAGGGAACCGGCGACGAAAAAAAAGGCCTGGTTCTTGACGAACCAGGCCTTTTTTTTCACTCGACAGCCTTTAACAGCCAAAGGCGGTCTGAAGATTAGGAATAGTCTGCTTCTTGCGGCTCATCATACCGTCGACCCACATGGAAGAGTCCTTGAGTTTACCGTTGAATGCTTTCTCGATAAGGGCGGGATCATCAGAAAGCACAACAAGATCCGTTCCCTCTTTGACCACGTCGGTGAGCATCAGCAGAACACTGTGGCGACCATCGGCCTTGACATCCGCCATGGCCTTCATCAATTCACCACGGACTTCGGCTACCTGGTCAAGAGTGGCAAGCTCAAGCTGGCCAACGCCGACTTTATGACCCTTCATGTCAAAGTCTTTATAGTCCCGGAAGAGGAGGTCCTTGGCAGAAACACCGGCAACTGCTGACTTGGCCTTGAGCATATCCATGAACAATGCATCGGTATCGCTTACCCCGCTGACCTTCTTGAGATCTGCCACGGCAGCCTTGTCATCGGCGGTACAGGTAGGTGATTTGAAGTTTACCGTA
>JAHEMX010000541.1 GCA_024643445.1 Desulfobulbaceae bacterium
GAACCATTATTATCGCCAGTGAATGTTCAGAGGGAATGGGCAGCCCCGAGTTTGTCTCGGCGCAAAAGCTGCTTTGTGAGCGCGGACAGGAGAAGTTCATGGAGATCCTGGGCGGCCGCAACGAGGCACTGATTGATGAATGGCAGACGGAAATGCTGCTCAAACCGCTCAGGCACGGGACTATCCAGCTGTTTACCCGCAACCTCTCGGAAAAAGAGTTGCACCAGACCTACGTGCGGCATGTTTCCTCGGTCGAGGAGGCGGTACGACAGAGCATCGCCGACCACAACAGTGCTGAGATCGCCGTCATTCCGGAAGGTCCCTATGTCGTCCCACGCTTCCGGCCGGCTGCCGGCTGAGCCGCCCTCACGGAGGCCTCTCAGGAAAGCAGGCCGATAATCTTCTCGACCGCGTCCGGCAGGGCGTCAAGGACTTCCGGTGTCAAACCGGCTCCGACCCGGTCGAAGCATTGTCCCTCGATCCCGACCAGGAAGACACGGCCGGCCGCCTTTTCCGGATAGAGCTTGCGGCACACCTGCAACGCCTCCTTGACGCCGATCCCGTGACCGCTGACCGGCCGGATCTCTTGTGTCGGAATCGACTCCCAGTCAAGGAGGTGCACGCTGCCCGGTCGTGCACCAAATTGTACGGCATCAACGACGATAAGCAATTCTTCACCGTCGAGCTCATCGAGCAGGTCCATTCCGCCAACACCCAAAAGACGGAGGCGAACCCTTTCCGGCAGTGAGCGCTTGTTCAGCCTGCGGTAGATTTCGTGACCGATGCCATCATCGGCAACCAGATCATTGCCGATACAGACGATCAAAGTCCGTTCCATTAAGTGTTCAGGCCGCTGAATGCCAGCTTGAAATGACACTTGTCTCCCGCCTCGATGGTCGTCGGCCGGGCCGGGCTTCCCGTCAGTTCAGCCATGATGCCTGCCAGGTAATAATGAAACATCTGGCAGATTGAGCCATCAAGCTCATGGCCTCTTTCAAGACAAACCGAGCGTATCGGACAACCATCGATACTGATCAGCGCTTCTTTTCCTTCAAAATTTCCCGTTATATCAAACCCTTCAGAAAACACCCGGACCATTTCGATCAAGGCCTTGGCAGCATCGGGTTCGTCAAGATAGATCGGCATGTTCTTTGCCATCTTCCGACCCGCGGCAACGGCGAGCGATGGTGTCGATTTGCCGACAAAGACCCCTATGGTATCGACGAACATATCGAGCAAAAACGATACCTCGACAAAGGCCTTGTGGTGATCTTCCATACTTTGCGTCAGTTCAATGCTCTCGATCATAGAAATTTCTCCATGCGGCGGCTGAAGTAGATATTGCGGTAAAAATTTTTCACCACGTGATGTCCGCTGTGGGTGATAGCCCCGGATGGACAGATAAAGCCGCAGCTCAGGCAGCCGATACAATCGTCAACCTCTTTGACCAGTGCTTTCTGGGTCGCATCATCAAAGACAAGGACATCGGTCGGGCAGGTATCAACGCAGAACCTGCAACCGCGACACGCCTTGTCACGAATTTCTATCTGCAGCATGATGGGTTCCTCCTTATTCTGCGAACAGTCTCGCCTTGCACGGCAATCTCGACATCAAGCTCCATCCTGCCGACTGCATGGGTGGAACAGGCCAGACACGGGTCATAGCAGCGGACGACGAATTCAAGACTGTTGAGCAGTTTTTCATCATCAGTACCGGCAAGCAGATTGACGGCCCCTTCTTTCAGGGTCTTGTTAATCGCCGCCGTGTTCTGCTGGGTGGCGACAATCATATTGGCCGCACGGATAATGCCTTCCTGATCGATTTTATAGTCGTGGATCAACACCCCACGGGGGGCCTCGACATGACCGATCCCCCTGCTGCCGTTGATGTTTGCCGGAACACGAGCAGCACTTCGCAGGGCCGGGTCATGCACGATCTCGCCCGCCTTTTCGCAGGCATAGACGAGTTCAACCAGTTTGCAGTACATCTGCAGCACAGCATTATGACACGGTCGCCCGAAGCGGCTGCGAAATTCCTCGAATTCTTTCTGGGCAAGCGGTGTTTCCATGGAGTCGGCGACATTCATCCGCGCCAGGGTACTGACCCGGTACAGATGTTCGGCACCGTCAACATTGAGGTATACCTCTTTGGCATAGGAGCGCTTGACCGCCCGTTCAACCAGATAGTTGGCATAATCGACGGTCTCAAACTCCGCCCTGACCACGCCGTTTTCGTCCATGGCGCGCAAATCACCGTCATAGAGGTTCAACTTGCCGCCGTTCACCGTGCCCAGGTACCAGCTTGGCACATTGAGTTTGTCGAGCAGAACCGGGTTTTCAGCAAGCAGTTTCAGCAGCAGTTCCTTGGTTACCGGCGCCAGTTCCTTGACCAGGATAAGCGCTTCAGCGCTGATTTCCTTGACCCGCTCATAGTGGGCATCACTGAGGTTTGCCGCAGTGCCGCCGGCGATAGCGGTAACCGGATGAATTCCCCTGCCACCGACGACCTCGTTGAGCTTCTGACCAAGCGAGCGCAGCCGCAGAGCTTTCTTGGTCAGCTCAGGGTTGGCATCCACCATGCCGACAATATTCCGGGTCGCGGCCGCCCCCTGCAGCCCAAAGACAAGATCCGGGCCGGCAAGCACGAAAAGGGACAGGCAATGGGAGTGGATCAGGTGCCCCATGTACATCAGCTCGCGCATCAACCTGCCACCCGGCGGCGGTTCAACGCCTGCCGCGTTGTCAAGCGCCTTGGCCGAAGCAAGATGATGGGCGGTCGGACAGACCCCGCAGATACGGGCGGTAATCTGGGGCATGGTATGTGCTTCCATGCCAACCAGGATCCTCTCAAAACCGCGTAATTCGTTCACGATGGAATACGCCTCGT
>JAHEMX010000542.1 GCA_024643445.1 Desulfobulbaceae bacterium
GAGTATTTATATAATGCAATCGCTCCCGGTACTTTGCAGGATCAATACCGTTCAAAAAAGCATACACTCGATAAGAGTCTGGCTGGAGATATTTCTCAAAGTATGCTAGTTGAATATCAACCCATTTATCATCAAGCCAGTGTACGGTTGCAATATGGATCATAACAATATGGTCAACACCCACCTCAGCTAGCGGAAAAGAGACGTCAAAACATCTTCATAATTGATGTTCATGTGAGAAAACAAATGGTTCATTTCTCTGTAATCATATACCACTTACTACCACTTTACTGCTTTCATTGCCAATGACTCCGCCAATCTCATACAACCTGATCAGTAAATTCCGAACGGAATTGATGGGACTGGCAGTAATCTGGATCTTTCTGTTTCATTCCAAAATCTATTTTCCAAAATCTGTTCTTTTCACCCCCCTCAGGATTCTTGTCTCAACCGGATATGGAGGGGTCGATATTTTTTTCTTCCTTTCCGGATACGGGTTAATGCATCACATGCTGGCCAAGAACAGCTCTTGTCTGTCTTTCTATAAGTCCAGGTTTCTAAAAATCTATCCGTCTTACTTTATTGCATCGATTGTAGCCCTGGGCATAAGTTTTGTGATCTACAATAACGTGTCGATAAAGGAAGCAGTCCTTGTCTTGACAACCGTTGGCTTCTGGACCGAGCACTATATGATTTATTGGTTTATTCCTGCAATTATTTCGTTTTACCTTATGTATCCGTTCTTTTATTCCTATTACAGAAAATACGAAATCTCATTGCTGTTTTTGGTTGTATCAGTCTCAATCCTTACCTGTGTTTTGCTGGTAGCGGCAGATGCTACGCACTTCATCAAGCTTGTCTCCAGGATACCGGTGTTCGTTCTCGGTTCACACATCTGCTATCTTTGCGCAACAGGCAAAGGTGATGTATCTAGGAAAGAACTATTTATCAACCTGGTGGCTTTTATCTTTTTTGTTATCCTCGTGATTGTTTACCTGCTCACTAAACAGTATTGGTCCTCTCGAGACTATGGCTTCGCCTACTATCCCTTTATTCTTGGAACACTGCCGGTCTGCCTGTTCGCTGGTATCGTTTTGGAAAAGCTCTCTCCCATCCTGGGCTCAAAGACGTTCAAATGGCTGATACCATTTCTCTTTCTATGCGGGTCTGCAAGCCTTGAAATTTACCTCGTACACATACAAATTGTTTTTTCACTTGGCGAAGCGTTACCTCGATTGGTTCCGCTGTCTGAGACAAAATCGGCATGGTTGTTTTATGGCCATTATATTGAGTATTTTCTATATTTTATCGTCACGCTGCTGCTTGCACACGTGTTAAACAAAATTTCAGCATTTATTCGCCTGCAACTCTCGTGAGACGCGGCTGATACGTGGTAAACAGTGACAGAACAAGGAGAACCTTCAGCGTACTGCCTGCCTTATATCATGCTCGAGTTCATCAATATTATCAGGAACTTTGACATCCTTTTTTGTTTCCCGTGATTCATTGACCTTAACTCGGGTACTCCGGCTGAATCGAAAGCGGGTCAACCAATGGGGAAACAATAAAGACAGGCCCAGGTCATCGGTCATCTTCTGCAACCCATCAAATGTCTTCAGGCCCGCAAGCGTGGTCTCGGCAATGCGGCCTCCCCTATCTCTGAATTCACGTGAGTACTGTATGGCTCGTCGCTCTATTTCCAGGCAATACCAGTAACAGAGCTGATAATTATTGAATTGATCCCAATCCGCGAGCTTGAGTACCCCTGTATCATCAGGGGACAGATAAAAACGGAGCCCTTTGTCGCTTCGACCGGGAATGGTTCCCATTTTGAACATACTCAAGGCGACATCCCGCGGGGGACGACGATGAATAATAAGATCTGGTACGATGCCAATCTCAAGCAACGGCTCCAGAAACCCTTTGCAAGCCAGATGGCTGGTCTCGATATAAATTTTCCCCGGTGACTGGAGGATTGCCGGCAGCTTTTGATCAAGAAGAAAGCGGTACGCCAACTCCGGTTCGCGCTGAACCTGGCGCATGACATCGGCAAATTCCGGTGATGGCTCGTGTACTGCGTGGGAATTTTTAACAAAGCCCAGAATTGTGGAAAGATATGCTGTACCGCTTCTGCCGGTAGTTACGGTGAAAACCAGTCGCTTGCGCTTTGCATTTTCTAGAATTTCAGATTTTTTCATTGCGATGCAATCAGTCGCTCCACATTTAATTATTGACCGTGGTCTATGATCGCTGCAGTGCTATGAAAGTCTCTTTGTGACGATCAAGCCAGTATGCAACATCAAATTTCTGAACCGCCCTTGAGCGGGCGGCCTGAGAATACTGCTCCAGATTTGCAATCACCCGTTCTACGGCATGAGAAAGTTCTTCTGGATCGGGAGGATGATCATGCTCCCAGTCAATTGGTCCGTCGACACCAACGCCAGCCTCGCCACCAACAAGTTCCGGAACACCACCCGTTGCCGAATATACCACGGGCAGCCCGCAGGCCATAGCTTCTACGACAAGCCGCGGACAAGGGTCATTATATTTAGTATGCAGCAGGATCGAGGACTGCTGCAGTAGAGTTAACGCTTCCTGTTGGGTGTACGAGCCGATGTACTCGACCATCTCCTCCACACCATATCGCTTGGCCAGAGCTCTTACCTGCTGCTCTGCTTTCCCAGAAGATTTCTCCCAGCAAAAACGCCCTGCAATCTTCAACCTGACATTTCGTTTCCTCTGATAGAGCAGTGACAAAACCTCAAGTGCAATTCTGGGTCGGTACAGACTCCAATGGCTTCCAGCCAGAAGCAGTGTTATTGTGTCGCTCGTCTCTTCTCTCCTGTCTGCCGGACGGAATATCTCAGTATCGACAGGATTGTACAA
>JAHEMX010000543.1 GCA_024643445.1 Desulfobulbaceae bacterium
CGCTCATCATCTTCGTCACAGCCGCATTGCAGAACCGCTATCGCCTCGTCGTATTTTCCCAGGTCCTTCAGGCAGTGCCCTTTATAGGAATAGATGTACGGCAGATCTTCTTTTTCAGGATTCAGATTGAGCGCACGATCGAAGCAGGCGATTGCGCCGGAAAAATCTCCGCGGTTAAACCTGCTTTTTCCTTGATAAAAAGAGAGGTAGTAGGCATCAGGCAGGGTCTTTTCCATCACAGAAAGTTTTTTTTCAAACTGGGTGATATCATCAACCAGTTCATCCAGCAGTTTTGCCGCAAAAAGTCCAGCGTCCTGACGAATTGAACGTTCACGGAAATGTGCTCCGGGGATGATGGTGTAAAGAGCCGGAATTTCGAGTCGAGGATGCGTCACATCAAGCATGAAGACATCAAATTGGATATTTTTAAGAGCTCCTATTACCTTGTCCAACTCGACTTTCATGTTGTTATCAGCCAGATCATTCATCTGACGAACGGTGATTCTGCGTGAACTGTTGGTCAAGTAGCGGACCTCTTCCATATCGAGCGGCTTGGGGAGTCCGGAAGCGACGTAATTAGAGCCTGAATTAAAGTCTCCGGCCAACTGTGCTATTTCAGTCAGTGCCCTAATGATTGCCTTTTCAGGTCCCGGTGTCGTACCTGCGGTGTAGACAATTTCACTTTTTTCAGGAAAGGTGGTGCGGTCTATGGCCAGGGCGCCTATCGTGCACAGGCCGGTATCGAGGCTGAAGTCGTTCACATAAAGTTCAATATTATTTGTTCCAAATTTTTCAATCAACTCCCTGGCTACAGGATCAACGACCGATTCAAGATCGACTGCCGGAGTTTCCAGATGAAACTGGTTTATCAGTGAACATACATGTCTCTCAACAATTTCACAGATTCCCTGTAAAGCGGCCTCTTCTATGGTGTTGCCGGCCGAGGGCCCGTTAAACTCGTTGATAGCGTAGAACCAGGAAAACGGGATCAGCATTTGGCCGCCATTGCTCACATCGGTGGCCCAGGTCCAACGCATTGGTATCCCCTCGAGCAGCAATTCCAGTTTTTCGGGCGATAATTTCTTGTCTTCAACCGATTTGAGCAGATAGGAGCTGGGCATTACCGGATAGCCTTTTGCACGCATTTGACCATAATCGCCGGTAATAAAGTTGTTCTCGTCAGCCTTGAAAGCGAAAAAGGAAAACCTCTCCGCCAGTTCCATACAGGCTGATGCCTTCGACTGAACCGGCGTTGCCCCCTTCCCCATCTGTTTTTTTGTCCCGGTCAGGGCCCGTGCCTCATCGGTGCAGACACTGAAATAGACGGGAATATCGAGTCGACCGTTATCAATACGCTTTACTTCACTGAGTATTTCTCTATCGAACTTTTCTAACTGCTCATAAAACCGTCTGATCGTTTCTTCGGGAGTGATTGCTTTATCCTGATCCCTGGTGAAGGTTTTAAAACAGTCGGAGAACCTAATTACGTTATTTTCCATATCATTCTCTTGTTAGGGTGAAAAAAGGTGTAGTCAGTCCTGACGAATGGAACAGGAAGGGACAGTTTACTGATTATTGCAGGATATACAATAGCTCAAATTATCGCATGACTCCGCGATCTTCAGCGCGGTTCAGAGAGGAATACTCCATGATTTTTCCAGGATTGCCAAACGTTTTTTCCAGGCCAGGTCAGGACTGCTCATCGTAATTTTTCGCTGCTGCTGATCGATAATTTCAATCTGCAGCAGGAGATGCGTCCGGGGAATGACCTCTATTGCCCTTTCAGGCCATTCAATGACCGTGATGCCTGCCTGGTAAAAATATTCATCCAGTCCGAGTTCAAGGACATCCTCGCCCGATACGAGACGATAGAAGTCCATATGATAGAAGGGTATAACACCTTTGTATTCATGCATGTAACTAAATGTCGGGCTGCTGACATACTCCCGCTCATCGACTCCTGCCCCCCTGGCAATTGCCTGAGTCAGTGTCGTCTTCCCTGCCCCGAGTTCACCGGCAAGACAAATGATATCTCCGGCAATGCACAGGCTTCCGAGGATCGTGCCCAACCTTTCGAGCAAAAGGTGAGTCAACGGGGGTAATGTTATTGTCATGATGCCTTCTCCCTAACTGGTATGCGGTTGTCTGTTTTCACCAGCAGGACGATTCTGAAATGGTAAGCCCCTTATGACATCAGTCCACCTTGAATACCAATAAAAAACCCCGTGACGTTTGAAACGTCACGGGGTTTTGCGTCTGTTCTTGCAACGAATCAGCTTTTTTTCGTTACATTCTCTGCCTGAAGACCCTTGTCTGTCTGGGCCACCGAAAACTCAACCGGCTCCCCCTCCTCAAGGGTGCGGAATCCCTCGCCCTGAATTGCGCTGAAGTGCACGAACACATCTGCTTCTCCATCTGGTCGTTCGAGAAATCCATACCCCTTACTAGCATTAAACCATTTAACTTTTCCCTGAACACGTTCCGACATACTAGTACCCTCCCGGCGATACGACAGGCTTGCCTTCCTGTCAGGTCAAACATGGAGCAGATGAACCTTCAGCCCCTTGATATTACAGAAACTCGCAATTCATCTGAGTATCTGTCTGCACTGTATCAACAGGTTTTTGCAGCGTCAAGGAAAAAATAACTTTTTTGGCCTCAGAACAATAGGTTAGAAGGGAAATTCCCCTTTTGCGCATTCTTTTTCTGCTCCTGATCCAACGGCAATGGAATTTACTGCACCTGATTCAGCTTCTTTTTGTTTCGCCACCATGTCATCAAAAATGAGGTGTAATCATAATATGTTGGGATATTTTCAGGGATTGAAAACTTGTTGTGATAAGCAATCCGGTGTCCGTCCAGATACCAGTTCGGCACTACATA
>JAHEMX010000544.1 GCA_024643445.1 Desulfobulbaceae bacterium
CTTGAGGTGAATACCGGTCGGGTGCTTGCCGAGGTGAGCGCTCCTTCCATAAATCTGGAGGCCTTTATTGGAGGAATTTCCCAGAAGAACTGGGATGCTCTGCTGCAGAATCCGAAACACCCCCTCATCAACAAGGTTGTTCAGGCAACCTATCCGCCCGGGTCGACCTATAAAATGGTTACGGCTCTGGCCGGTCTTGCAGAGGGGGCGATCGATGAAAACACGGTCCTCTATTGTCCGGGGTATTACTCTTTCGGCAACCGGGTGTATCGCTGCTGGAGGCACAGTGGACACGGTCAGGTCGATATCAGACGGGCGATAACCGAGTCCTGTGATGTCTTCTTCTATCAGGTCGGTCAGCGTGTCGGGGTTGACAAACTGGCTGAATATGCGCGTAAACTTGGTCTTGGTCTGGTCTCGGGGGTAGAGATGGAGCATGAGAAATCGGGGCTGACGCCGACCAAGGATTGGAAAAGAAAACGCTACAATGAAAAGTGGCATGATGGGGAGACGCTCTCCGTTGCCATCGGGCAGGGGTTCAATATCATGACCCCGCTGCAGGTTGCCCTGATGACTTCGGTCGTGGGCAACGGCGGGAAACTGTATAAACCGAAACTGATAGAGTCGATCACTTCACCGGACGGCCAGGAGATTGAAAAGTTCAGCCCGGAACTCGTCAGTGAGCTGTCTGCCCGGGAGCGTGCCTATCTTCCCATTATCAAGGATGGGCTTTTTGGCGTTGTCCAGGGCAAGCGAGGAACGGCCCGTGATGTGAGGATAGAAGGACTGACGGTGGCCGGCAAAACGGGAACGGCGCAGGTGGTCCGGGTGGCCCAGTATAAAGGTTTGAGTGACGCGGAAATTCCCTACAATTATAGAGATCACGCCTGGTTTACCTGCTATGCGCCTGCCGATAACCCCCAGATAGCCGTCACGGTTCTGGTGGAACATGGGCTGCATGGCGGTTCCGGTGCCGGACCGATTGCCCGGATAGTCCTGAAAACCTATTTTGAAGATTACCTCAGAAAGCAGGCTGAGCTCGCAGCTCAGGGAAAAAACGAGAGTAAAGGATGAGATGTGCCGGTACAATATGGCCAAGTTTTGTTTGCGGGGCGAGTAAATAATGATCCGTTTTGACAGAAGACTTCTTGCTCATTTTGACTGGGCTCTGCTTCTTTTGCTGCTGATGATCTGCGGCATGGCTCTTTTCAATCTCTACAGCGCCTCCTACCCGCCGCACGCCTACGGCATACCTCCTTATTTGAAACAGTTATATTTTTTCCTCATCGGTTTCAGCCTGGTTCTTTTTCTTCTTGCCTTTGATTACCAGGAGCTGCATTTCTGGAATTATTTCTTTTATGGTTTTGTGATCTGTCTCCTGGTGGCCATCCTGATTATCGGCCGTACGGCCGGTGGAGCTCAACGCTGGATCAACCTTGGCTTATTTAATCTACAGCCTTCGGAACTCGCCAAGCTGATGCTGGTAATATCCCTGGCAAGTTATTATTCCCGAAAGGAAGTTACCGACGGCTATACCATCAGGCAACTGGTGGTACCCATCGTGCTGACAGCGGTTCCGTTTCTGCTGATCATGCTCCAGCCTGATCTCGGTACGGCCCTGATGCTTGGTTTTATCTTCGTGTCGATGACGGTGTTTGTGAAGTTGCGGTTCTCGTCCTACGCCATCCTTGGCGGCAGTGCCATCGGTGCGGTGTTTTTTGCCTGGGAAAAACTGTTAAAACCATACCAGAAGCAGCGCGTGCAGACGTTTCTCGACCCCGAAAAAGATCCAATGGGGCATGGCTACCAGATTATGCAGTCAAAAATCGCCGTTGGCAGCGGCGGAAAATTCGGCAAAGGCTACCTCGAAGGAACCCAGGGGCATCTGCACTTCCTGCCGGAACGTCATACCGATTTCGCTTTTGCCGTGTGGGGTGAGGAGTGGGGGTTTTTCGGCAGTCTTTTTTTTCTCGGGATGTATTTCTTCATGCTGTTCTGGGCCCTTTACACCTCCATGTTTGCCCGGGACCGATTCGGTATGCTGCTCTCTTTTGGCGTCGTCATGCTTATTTTCGGACAGGCGGTTATCAACCTCCTGATGATTCTCGGGTTTCTGCCTGTTGTCGGTATTCCTCTGCCGCTTGTGTCATACGGCGGCTCCTCGTTGCTGACCACCATGATGGGACTTGGCATCCTTCTCAATGTCCGGATGCGCCGATTTCAGACAGGACAGGCTGCAGAATTGTAGACAGGGAGCCTGTCGGAGAATTGCGATTTTTTTTTAGACCAAGGCATTGCAAGAAAATTAGGAGCCAGATAACTGATATTGCGAACGTCAATTTTCTTGCAATAACGAAGAGATGGAGAAAAAGGGCTTTCTCCGACAGTCTCCTGCACGGGATTTTACTCGGCATCGGCAAGGGCCTGCAGAACGAGATCTTTTAAGGCTCCGATGAAGTGCGGATCAGTGTTCAGGGATTCGGTCGTTTCCAGCCGGATGCCGTGTTCAGCGGCGAGATCCTTGTACTGTATCCTGATTTCATAAAGGGTCTCGACGTGATCAGAGACAAAGCTGATAGGTACCATCAAAATATTACGACAGCCTTTGCTGCCCAGATCCATTATTGTTTCAGGCGTCGATGGAGACAGCCACTCGACCGGCCCGCTTCTGCTTTGGTAACAGAGCATGCCGGATTTCCCGGTAACCGTTTCCAGGGCCGCAATACTTTTTTTGAGATGGTCGACATACGGGTCGCCTTCATCAATAAACGATACCGGCAGGCTGTGGGCGCTATACAGGAGCGTTACCTCCTCGTTTTCAAAAAGCTCAAGACCAGTTTTGATTTTTTCTGCAAGACAGTCGATATAGGCGGGAT
>JAHEMX010000082.1 GCA_024643445.1 Desulfobulbaceae bacterium
GATGATGGAGTGGAGGACGTCAGCACCCCGGGCGGCATAGACCAGATGCGAGGGAATATTATACAGGGGGGTCAGGTGAGGCTGCTTAACATCAAGAACGATGAGATCAGCCTTTTTGCCGATAGCCAGCAAGCCGGTGCGATCGCTCGCTCCAAGAGCTGAAGCACCACCCCCGGTGGCCAGTCGAAGTGTCGTTTCAGCATCCATGACGGTCGGGTCCATTGCCGCCGCTTTCTGGGCTTTGGCAAGACAGCTCATCTCCGAAAACAGGTCGGCATCATTAAAGGTTGCACCCGAGTCGGTGCCGATCGATAGCGTGATTCCGCTGGCTAACAGCCTGGCAACGTCTGCGGTACCGGAGGCACGTTTCATGTTTGCCTCCTGGCAGAGGCTCGCTTTGACCTCCCGCCTGGCCAGCCGTTCGAAATCTGCCGGTTCCAGGTGCAGGGGGTGTGCGACAAGAGTCCTTTCATTGAGAAGCCCGAGTTCATCCAGGTATTGCACCGATGTCCTGCCGCACCGTTTGCGGCAGCTTTGCGCCTCGTCTTTCGTTTCCGGGAGCGTGATGATCCAGAGGGTATTGTTTGCTTCAGCGGATGCCTTGCTTTGTTTAAGCAGTTCGGGACTGCAGCTGCTAAGGTTCAGTGGCGCCACGGTGATGGTGACCAGCGGATGATCAGCGTAATCTCCGATCAGCTTACGGATAACGGAGAAGCTGTCTTCCCGCTGGACGGGGGAAAGAGAAGGGCTGTCGTATAAAGGTTCGCCAATCCAGCTTCTTATCCCTGCTTCGGCAGCTGCCCGCGCCACTTCCCGGCTGAAAAAGGAGGCGTCGCAAAAACTGGTGGTGCCCGATTTTATCATTTCGGCAATGATGAGCCGCGCCCACTGATAGACCATTTCACGCGGCAGGTTCGACGCCAGCGGCAGCCTCTGCTCGATACTCCATTGCCCGCACGCCTGGTCGTCGGCCGGAGCACGGAAACAGGTCAATGAGGCATGGGTATGCGTGTTCACCAGACCCGGCATGAGAAGGCCATGCGGTTCGTGGAGTTCAGCGGCTAAGGGATAGTGTTCCCGCAGTTCTGTTCGAGTGCCAACGGCGCAGATCGAATCACCGGAGATCACCACCCCGCCATTTTTTATAACATCCTGCTGCCTGAAATTGGGTATCAGGTAGCTGCCTGAGACCAGGAGTTTTTCGGACGTGGAATGGTTTGCCATGAAAGCCCCCTAGCAGCCGGGACCGTTATTGCTGATAATATCGATGACGAGCTTTTGGAGTTCAGGCCCGGTCCGGGCTGCAGTGGCGATGACGTCTTCAAGGCTGATCGGCTGGAAATTGTCAGGATCGTTGACGTTGGCAATGACAGATAGACCAAGCACCTGCATATTACCGTGCCGGGCGACAATCACTTCCGGTACCGATGACATGCCGACCGCATCGGCACCGCACTGCCTGAGCCAGCGGGTCTCGGCAGGTGTCTCCAGGCTTGGTCCCGGAACACAGACATAGATGCCGGTAACCACCTGTTTCAATCCGCACCGCCGGGCGCTGTCCAGCGCACCCTTGATCAGGAGAGGATGATAGGCTGCCGACAGGTCGGGAAAGCGGGGACCCCATTCATCAATATTGGGTCCTCGCAGAGGATTCTCTCCGAGAAAGTTAAGATGATCACGAATAACCATGATGGTGCCGGGCTGGAAATGGGGATTCAGACCGCCTGCCGCGTTGGTGATTATTAAGGTTTTGATGCCCAGAAGTTGGAGGACCCTGACGGCAAAGGTGACCTGCCTGGTTGAATAGCCCTCGTAATAATGGAACCTGCCGGAAAGGGCAACGACAGGCTGCCCGCCGATACGGCCGACGATAAGTCTGCCCTGGTGGCTTTCTACCGTGGATTGCGGGAAAAACGGAATATCTTGGTAGGCGATGCTGAATTCGGTATCGATAGCCTCAGCAATCCCTCCCAGCCCGGTACCGAGCTGGATGGCAATCTTCGGGCGGCTGACAAAATAGTTACTGAGCGCTTCGGCACTCTGCTTAACCTGCCTCACATGGGAACCTGTATCGAGGCCCATTATTCTTTGATGGCATGTTTATTGAGATACGACATGATTTCCTGTTGATCGGCGTCCATCACGACGCAGCGTCCTTCTCTGCCCATGATATCGGCGAGAACCGGCGGAAGGGTAAGCGGCCGGCCGATAGCCTTTTCAACGGTTTCCCCGAATTTTGCCGGGTGCGCGGTGGCAAGACAGATCATCGGTACTCCCTGGGTGCGATGGTTCATCGCAGCATGGACACCGACGGCGGTATGGGGATCGAGAACATATTCATGCTTTTTATAGAAGGAGGCTATGGTATCCACCACCTCCTTATCAGAAATCGAGGTCGTCAGAAAATCGCGTTTGATGTGGCCCATGTAGTCCGAAAGGTCGAGACTTCCCGTCGTCTTGAAAGTCTGCATCGCCTCTTTAACCCGATCAGGTTCCTTGTCGAAGAGATAGTAGAGGTAGCGTTCGAAATTGGAGGCAGCCTGTATGTCCATCGACGGGCTGGAGGTCCTGACGACCTTTTTTAGCGAATAGTCGCCGGTTGCAACAAACCGGGACAGGATGTCGTTGGCATTGGTGGCCAGGATGAGCTTGCTGATAATACCTTCCGGCAGCATTCTCCTGGCGATAAACCCCGCAAAAATATCCCCGAAATTTCCGGTGGGCACTGAAAACGCGGAGGCACTGTCTTTTTCATGTGCGGCGATATGCAGACAACAATGGACATAATAGACAACCTGAGCGAGTATCCTGGCCCAGTTTATTGAGTTAATGGCGCCAAGGCGGTGGGCGCGCTTGAATTCGATATCACCGAATATCTCTTTGACGATTTCCTGCCCGTCATCGAAGGTGCCGTTGATGGCAATATTGAAGACGTTGTCATCGACGACGGTGGTCATCTGCTTTTCCTGGACCGGGCTGATCCGTTTGTGCGGGTGCAGAATGAATATCTTGATCCGTTTTTTACCGCGAACGCCATAGATAGCCGCACTGCCGGTATCACCGGAGGTGGCCCCGAGGATATTCATGTATGAATCGTTTTTCTTGAGCAGATAGTCAAACAGGTTGCCGAGAAACTGGAGCGCAATGTCCTTGAAGGCCAGGGTCGGACCGTGAAAGAGTTCGAGGATATGGAGGTCACCCCGATGGATCAGGGGGGCAACATCATGGTGATCGAAGGATTCATAGGACTTGTTGATGAGCCCCTTCAGATCCGACACGGGAATATCGTCGATAAACCGTGACATGATTTGAAAGGCAAGCTTCTGATAGGTAAGCCCTTGCCAGGAATCAAATGTTTCCTTGTCTATCCGCGGTATTGCCCGCGGAAGCAGCAGACCGCCGTCTTCAGCCAGGCCGGACATGACTGCCTTGGAAAAACCAATAGGGGAAATCCCGCCTCGAGAACTAATATATTGCATGTTGTTGATTGAACAGATGTCCAGTCGATATATGCTGCATCAGCCAGGATGAACAGTACATCTTATTCGCCGGATGCCGCTCGTTTTTCTCAGGTCGCAAGGTCAATCCGGGGAGCATCGTGCCAGAGACCTTCCAGATCGAAAAAGTTCCGTTGTTCATGATAAAATACATGGACGATTACGTCATCAAAATCAAGCAGTACCCACTTGCCTTCCTGGAGCCCTTCGGCCCGCGAAGTCTTTATGCGTTTGGAGCGCAATTCGTTTTCAATGGACTCGGCGAGTGCCTGGACATGCCGTGTTGAACGACCGCTCATAATGACGAAATAGTCCGTGAATGAAGAGATTCCACGCAGGTCCAGGATAACGATGTCTTCGGCTTTTGCATCGGATGCGATGCGGGAGCAGGCTTGGGCGATTTCCTCGGCATCTGCCGAACGGTAGGCTTCTTTTAAACGATTCATATTCACTTAGTGCCGTTAATGGATGCAGGTGTCAACGCTTTTTTGTCTTTCCGGACGAATTTCGCGGTGGAAACTCAAAACTGATCGCGCCTTTTTTATCAATGAGAAGGTAAGCGTCGAAAGGCCTTCGTTTTTTCGATATGAAACCTTGAATCAGTGAGGTTTTTCCTGCCGTAAGCAACTGCTGCACATCATCGGCCGAGATCGGTTTGGACAGAATAACCTTGCTGATCCTCAGCCCGTTTTTATCGTCATTATTCAGAGCCGATTCCGACATATAACCGACCGGTGTCTCATATACCGGTGTCTGATCGATCGGGGACAGGCCAAGTGATACATTTTGTTTTATGGCGCCGATGTCAAGACTGTCGGTGGTGTCGGCAAAGAGAAAATCCACCTTGTTGTTCTTTAACTGGATCGAGGCAGTGAACGGTTTTCCTTTCTTTGACCTGAAATCGCTGAATGGACCGATGATTTCACCCTTAATCAGATCCACGACCTCGCTCTCATTCATGATCCTGCCGCCAAGGACTTTCCGTATGATAATTTTCCCATCATCGCTGATATAGGTGGTTGGCGTTTCAAAAAAGATCTTTTTGTCTACCGGACTGAACGGGGCAGGCTTTCGTTCTTTTGCATCTTCGTACCCCCTGATACGATCAGTGATTTGCCGGGTCAGGTCGCGTATCTGCTGCATGAACGCCGACCTGGTCAGGCTGCCTTTTAGAATCTGGTTCAGCTTGTATTCCCACTCTCCCGTCATTTCCGGTGAGGCAAGTACATCGATGTGCATTGCTTCGAGCAGCGACAGCAGATCGAAGGCCTTCCCGGTGGGGGCAAGTTCCTTGCCTTCCCGAACCAGGTACTTGTCGGTAATCAGTTTTTCGATGATTGCAGCCCTGGTGGCAGGTGTGCCCAGGCCGCGCTCCTTCATGGCATCGGCAAGGTCCTCGTCTTCAATCAACTTGCCGGAATTCTCCATGGCCGAGAGCAGTGTCGCTTCACTGAAGCGGGGGGGCGGCTTGGTCTCGGTTTGTTCCTGCTTCAGCTCGGCACAGATTACCGGGACCCCGTCGGGCAGCGGTTCGAGCATCCCTTCACCTTTTTCGGACGAGCCCTGCAGGTAGACAGCCTTCCAGCCGGGATCCTGCAGTATTTTCCCTTCGGTAAGGAATTGTTCCGATTCTACAACCGATACCCTCTTGGTGTTGAGGTAACGGGCCGGCGGGAAAAAGACCGCCAGAAAGCGTTGAACCACCATCCGGTAGATCTTCAGCTCAGCCTCGCTGAGATCAACGGCCAGCTTGTTGGTGGGTATGATGGCATGATGATCGGAAACCTTGGCATCGTTAAAAATGCGCGGGTTTGACCGGATGTAGTTCTTCTCCAGAATGGTGGTGGCAAATTGAGCGAAGGTCCATTTCTGCTGGGTGGTGACAGTCGCTCTCACGGTTTGCTTGTAGTCCTGCGGTAAATAGCGGGAATCAGTTCTCGGATAGGTGAGCAGTTTATGGCGTTCATAGAGAGCCTGGGCGATACTCAGGGTGTTCTTTGCCGAAAACCCGAAACGTGAATTAGCTTCCCGCTGCAGGGAGGTGAGATCGTAGAGCTGCGGCGCGGCTTGGGTCGATTCCTTGACACTGTCTTCAACGACTGCGGTTTTCCCGGTACACTTCTCAATGATGGCGAGCGCCTTAGCCGGCTCCCAGATTCTGTCGGCCCGTTGATCCGATTGGGATTTGTCAGCAACAAATTCAGCGTCGACCCACTTGCCGGTGTAACGGTGTCCGTTAACGGCGAAGGTGGCGAGTAATAGCGAGTAGGGCGTGGGGACAAAGCTGAGCCTGACTCGTTCCCGTTTCACGAGAAGAGAAAGCGTCGGGGTCTGTACCCTGCCGCACGGCGTCTTGAAAAAACCGCCGAATCGGGAATTGTAGGCGGTAAGGGCCCGGGTCGCATTGATGCCGATGAGCCAGTCGGATTCGGAGCGGCACAGGGCGGTGTCTTCCAGAGGGATCATATCCTCGTTTTCACGCAATGAAGCGAACCCTTTCTTGATGGCGTCATCGGTCATGGACTGGAGCCAGAGCCGCTTCAGTTCCTTCTGGGCGACGGATTTGTTCCAGACATGGGACATGATGTACTTGAAGATAAGTTCACCCTCGCGGCCGGCATCGCAGGCGTTGATGATGGCGGTCACATCTTTTCGCCGGATGAGTTTCTGCAGGGCGTTGAATTGTGTCCTGGTCCCGTCAAGCACCTTGAGTGGAAACATTTCCGGCAGAATGGGCAGGTCGTCGCTATTCCACTTTTGATAGCGGGAATCCATTTCTTCAGGGTAGCAGATGGTGACCAGGTGGCCGATGGCATAGGACACGATATAGCTATCACTCTCATAATGGGTGCGGCTTTTCTTGAATGAACCGGGCAGGACCTTGGCCAGATCGCCGGCAACGCTCGGTTTTTCAGCTATAATTAATGTCTTGTCGGTCATAGAGTCGCGCTTTTATTTCGGATCAGGCGGATCGCACCAATCAGGGGTTACGGCAGTATTATATCCGTTTATAAGCCGGAATAAAGATGATAAAACAGGCCGGCCAGCATGGCTCATTCAGCCACAATGTTCAGATAAAGTTTTGAGACGTTGTATTAACACCATTGCTGTTTGTCAATTTTATTTTCGTCTTATCCGCCTGGGGTATTTCAAAAAAACACATAATAACATAAGTTTACAGGAAGTTTCATGTTGTTCCCGAATTTCCTGCCGCCACTGTTCGTTTCGTCTTGCCGCGCTTTCGGTGCTATCCGGGCATGTCTGCCCCCATCTTTTTTATTGCCACCGCCATCCTTTTCGCGCGACTGGACAGGACCAGGTGAGCGCAACTTCTTGACAATCGGGTAGAGTTGTGGTTACTTGTATGGGTTTAGGCTGGATACAGGCGGGCATAGCTCAGTTGGTAGAGCGCGAGCTTCCCAAGCTTGAGGTCGCGAGTTCGAACCTCGTTGCCCGCTCCACGGAAATGGTTGTCGCCTGTTTTACAGGCTGCCCGCGTGGTATCAGTCGCTTATATCTGGAGTGTCTCCGACACATACAGAAGTAAGAAAGTGGGCTCTGCCCGCTTTTTTTTATGGCTAAATGAACCAGATAATAGAGATAAAAGACCTTCGAAAAAATGGTTGATCCGGTATCAGAAAGAGTTCGTGAATTTGCTCAGTCGCTCCTGCCGACTCTCGGGCTTGAGCTTTATGACGTGCACTTCCGCAGAGAGGGGCACGGGTGGGTCCTGCGTCTGATCATCGATAAGATCGATGGGGTGTCGCTGGACGATTGTTCCCGCGTCAGCCGGGAGACGAGTGATTTCCTCGATGTGGAAGATTTTATTGAACAACCGTACCATCTGGAGGTTTCTTCTCCCGGAGTCGAACGGGAACTTCGTTCAGCCGGGGAATGCACCCGTTTTGTAAACGAGAAGATTCGCATCAAGTTGCATCATGAAAGGGGCGGTCAGAAAGTCTTTGTCGGTGAGTTGACGGAGATCGATGGAGAGCGTGTAACGATTGTCACTGAAGAGAATGAACAATACACGTTTTCCTGGGAAGAAATAAATAAAGCCCGGCTGACGCTTTAGCGTCGGGACGTTGGATGAAAATAGAGCAAGTGGGCATAGATAAAAACATTGCGTCTGTACGTGCTTAATACGAGGTAGGGTATATGTTATCGGATTTGAAACGGATTATTGACCAGATCAGCAGAGATCGCGGTTTCGACAAAAAGCTCCTCATTGAGGCGATTGAAGAGGCCGTTGCATCTGCCGCCCGGAAAAAGTATGGCAGCAGGCGGGATATTGAAGTGCATTATAACGAGGAACTCGGCGAGGTTGAGGTGTTCCAGTTTCGCAGCGTTGTCGAGGAAGCGGAAGACGATCAGACCGAAATCTCCTTTGCACGGGCACAGCAGCTTGATCCTGAAGTGCAGCTGGGCGATGAACTCGGAGAAAAAATGGAAAATATCACCGATCTTGGCAGGATTGCGGCGCAGTCAGCCAAGCAGGTGATCATCCACCGGATGAAGGATGCCGAGCGCGAAGTCATCTATGATATGTTCCGGGACCGGCAGGGAGAGGTCGTCAGCGGTATCGTGCAGCGCTTTGAGCGGGGTAACATGATCATCAACCTGGGCCGGACCGATGCGATTTTGCCCAAGGATCATCAGATCCCGAAGCGTTCGTTTAAGCAGGGGGACAGGATCAGGGCCTATCTGCTGGAAGTCAGGCAGAGCAGCCGGGACTCACAGCTTGTTCTGTCCCGCACCGCTGATGAGTTCCTCGGAAAACTTTTCCAGATGGAGGTGCCTGAAATTGCCGAAGGTATCGTCCGCATTATGGGAATCAGCCGTGAGCCAGGTTTTCGGGCCAAAATTGCCGTCAGTTCGTCAGAGTCCGATGTCGATCCGGTAGGCGCCTGTGTCGGCATGAAAGGTTCCCGCGTGCAGAACGTCGTCCAGGAACTCCAGGGTGAGCGAATCGATATAGTGACCTGGAGTCCTGATCCGGCCAAATATGTCTATAACGCCCTGGCTCCTGCGCACGTCAGCATGGTGATGGTCGATGAAGATGCAAACTCGCTTCTCGTCGTCGTGCCAAACGATCAATTGTCTCTTGCCATAGGACGCCAGGGCCAGAATGTCCGGCTTGCCTCAAAGCTCATGGGATGGCGTATCGATGTGAAAAGCGAGCAGCGTTGGGCCAATCTGGAAAATGAGGGATACCAGACGCTTCTGCGCGTACCCGGCGTTGATGAAGGGTTGGCTGATCAGTTCTTCAGCAAGGATATTAAATCTGCGGCGGACCTGTCGCGCGCTACGGTAGAGGATCTGACCATTATCCGCTCGATTGATGATGACTTTGCCCTGAAGATCATCGAGGCGGCAGGGAAGGTGGCGGCCCAGGTGGCGGCTGAGAAACCTGAGGAAACGACTGGTGATGCCGGTGTTGATGTGGAATCTGAAGGTTAGTCCCCGGTAATTGGCAGCGATGGCGAGACGCCCGTTGCGCGAGGGGGCGATCCCGGTGTTCTGGGAAAAAAAGACTGAGCTCCGGGCAGTGGGACAGGAAAAAAGAGTGGACACGGTGTGCAATGGGATGCGGACATGCGTCAGTTGCTCGGGAATATTTGCCAAGAGCGAGCTGATTCGTTACGTCTGGCGGGTCGATCAGGCTGTTGAGGATCCGCAACAGCGGGCTGGCGGACGGGGAGCATACAGCTGTAGAAACGAGGGCTGTATTGAATTATTTTTTAAACAAAGAAAAAAGTGGAGACGGCTGTTTCGTCTTGCCTGATGTTTTTTTCATAATAGGGATCTTGAAGCTGAAAGTAACTGAAGCGTTACCGGTTGAAGATTTCAGAAAGTGGTTTTGCAGGAGCAAGGTATGAGCAGAGTGAGGGTTTACGATCTGGCGAAAGAGGCCGGAATGAGCGGTAAGGATCTGGCTGACAAGCTTATCGCCGAAGGCTATGACGTAACAGGGCATAGTTCGACCGTTGATGTGGAAACTGCCGAGAAGATCAGGAATACCATCCTTCAGGAATCTGATACCGAGCTGGTTGAAAAGCGCATCGACGCTTCCGAGGGCGGTACGGTGATAAGGCGGCGGGCGACGATCATCCGCCGACGCCCGAAAGCTGAAGATGCCGCACCGGCGGAAGAAACACCGGAAAAAGATGCTCCGGCTGCTGCCGAGGCCAGTGATGCGGTAACGGGCACAGAACAGGATGCGGCCGCCCCGGCTCCCGAGGCAGCCGCTGAGGCTGCAGCTGCTGCGGCGGACGAGGCGGAAGTCGCCAAAACAGAAGAAATCGCCCCGGCAGCGACGCCAGACGAAGAGCCGGATGCCGCCGTACAGGATGCCTTCCCGGAACCCGCTGGAGATGAGGCGAGTCAACCAGTTGAGACAGCGCCCGCCAAGAAGGAGAAAAAACCTGCCCGCAAGAAGATTGCCCGGGTAGTCGGCAGCATCGATCTGCCGATACAGGATACTGCTGCTGCCGGTTCGGAGAGAACACGTCCTAAAAAATCAGGGAAGCCGTCAACCGCAAGGGTCTCGGGAAGACCTAAGGTTGATGTCGAACTGGTGAAGGACGTGACTGCTGAAACCGCGGATCGTAATCGAAAAAAAGGAAAACGTGTTTTTGAGGATGGTGACGAAAGTGACCGGCGTGCCAAGGGGGCGCGAAAGGCCAAGCAAAGTGTCAAGTTCACTCATTTTGATGCGGACTATCAACGAGGCACCAAACGAGGCAAGCGCGGCAGAGGGCGGGTCGAGAGAAAAGTCGCACCCTCCACCATTGAGATGAAGGCAAGCAAGAAAAAAATAACGGTATTCGAGACCATCAGCGTGGGAGATCTTGCCTCCAAGATGAAACTCAAGGCGAGCGAGGTTATCAGCAAGCTGATGGGGCTGGGCGTGATGGCGACGATGAACCAGGCCGTCGACATCGACACGGCGGCCCTGATTGCCGCGGACTTCGGTTATGAGATCGAACAGGGGATGACGGAGGAGATAGGGGTCCAGCTGTTCGATGCGCAGGAAGAGGGTGGTGAAGCCATGACACGGCCGCCCGTTGTCACCGTCATGGGCCATGTTGACCACGGTAAAACATCCATCCTCGACGCCATCCGGAAAACCGATGTGGCGGAAGGGGAGGCTGGCGGTATCACCCAGCATATCGGCG
>JAHEMX010000545.1 GCA_024643445.1 Desulfobulbaceae bacterium
AGCCGATTATTATCGCCTCAAGGGCTGCCGGCATATCTCGGTGGTGCGGTTTGACGGAGCCCTGTTTTTTGCCAATGCCAGTTACCTGGACGAGCAGGTGCTGAAATTCCGCAATGAACAGCCTGATCTGCGCTATATTCTGCTTGATGCCCGTGGTATTAACGATATGGATGCATCCGGAGAAGAGGCCCTGGAAATGCTGGTCAAGCGCATACGCAGCGCCGGCCTGGGGTTTGCCATGTGCGGTGTCAAGGGGCAGATTCTCAGCGTGATGGAGCGGACCGGTCTCTATGATGAGGTTGGCGGGGAAAATATTTACGCCGACAGCCGGGCGGCAACGGCGGCGATCATCGAGAAGATCCACCGGGGTACCGACCTTCCTGAAGGCGGCTGCGGAAACTGCCCGCTTACCCAGTATCTTCCTCTTGAAGACCGGAAGCACATCGAGGAGGTCATGGCGACCTAGCCGGAAGTGTGATCTGCCGGTTCTCTGTTTTCAACGGCAGCCCTACCCGGCAGCGCTTTTCCAAACTTGATCGGCGCCTCTGTATCAAGGCGATACGTCTGTTAATGCGGGATGATTGCAGCCCTGATGGCATCCGTGTACGGCGTAATGAATGAGAAAGTCACGGTGCGATGGGCAAGTATCGAAAAAAAAACTTTACAGGAGTATAATGAAGGATTAATAATACGCGATTAATTTGAAAGGAATTATATTCCTTGGGCTGTTGTCCGGCGCGGGCTGAATTTTTCGACCCTTCCGGCAGCGGCTCTGTTGCTGTAGTGCTATGATAGAAGGGGTTACAGTGTTCTGTAGCTCCTTTCTTTTTTCGTTTCCCTTGGCAGGATCTGCAAGGGGACCGGTCTTACATTCCGGTTTGCAGGTAAATGGTAGAGGACAAAAACCATGGCTAGAGATTTATCGAAAGTGAGAAATATCGGCATCAGTGCCCATATCGATTCAGGGAAGACAACGCTTACAGAGCGAATTCTCTTCTATACCAACAGGATTCATGCGATTCATGAGGTGCGCGGTAAGGACGGTGTAGGCGCCAAAATGGACTCCATGGAGCTGGAGAAGGAGCGAGGTATTACCATTCAGTCAGCTGCAACGCATACCTCCTGGAAAGATATCGATATCAATATTATCGACACCCCGGGCCATGTTGATTTCACCATTGAGGTTGAGCGGGCACTGCGTGTTCTGGATGGCGCGATCCTGGTGCTCTGCTCGGTTGGCGGGGTTCAGTCCCAATCCATCACGGTCAGCAGGCAGATGGCGCGCTACCATGTACCTCGCATCGCCTTTATCAATAAATGCGATCGGACCGGTGCCAATCCCGAGCGGGTAACCGCGCAACTGCGTGAGAAGCTGGGGCTCAATGCCCATTTGATGCAGATACCGATCGGATTGGAAGCAGACCTGGCGGGAATAGTGGACCTGGTCACCATGAAAGCCATGTATTTCGAGGGTGAAAACGGTGAGAAAATCCGCAAAGACGAGATTCCGGCAGCTCTTCTCGACAAAGCGCGGGAAAAACGCGAGGCACTGCTTGAGGAACTCTCGATGTTTTCCGAAGAGCTCATGGAGGCGGTGCTCGGAGGTGGTGAGATAGATACAAAGCTCATCAACGATGCTGTTCGCGCCGGAACACTGGCCCTTGAGTTTGCTCCGGTATTTCTTGGTTCTGCCTATAAGAACAAGGGTATTCAGCCACTGCTTGATGCGGTTGCCGCCTATCTGCCGTGTCCGACCGATGTTGTCAATAACGCCTTTGACCTGGATAATAACGAGCAGGAGTTTCCGGTAACAAACGCTCCGGAAGATAAACTGATCATGCTGGCCTTTAAGCTCGAAGACGGACGATATGGCCAGCTCACCTATATCAGGACCTACCAGGGAACCCTGAGCAAGGGGGATACGGTCTTCAACAGCAGGACCGGTAAAAAGGTGAAAATTGGTCGTCTTGTCCGTATGCATGCCGATGAAATGGAAGAAATTGATTCCTGCGGTCCCGGAGATATTGTCGCTCTTTTTGGCGTCGATTGTGCTTCAGGAGATACCTTTACGGCTGCCGGCATGTCGGTCTCGATGAGTTCGATGTTCATCCCCGAACCGGTCATCTCCCTTGCCATCATCCCGACGGACAACAAGGCTCAGAACAATATGTCAAAAGCGCTGAACCGCTTTACCAAGGAGGACCCGACCTTCAGGACCTATGTTGATCATGAGACCGGTGAAACCATTATATCGGGAATGGGCGAGTTGCATCTTGATGTCTACATTGAGCGCATGAAACGGGAATACCAGGCTGAAGTCCAGGTAGGTGCTCCGCAGGTTGCATATCGGGAGACGATTACCGCCATGGCGGAATTCAACTACACCCACAAGAAGCAGACCGGTGGCTCAGGCCAGTTTGGCCGTGTCGCCGGTTTTCTTGAGCCATTGGAAGAAGGAGAGTATGAATTTGTCGATAAAATCGTCGGCGGTGTGATTCCCCGTGAATATATTCCTTCATGTGACAAGGGCTTTCAGAAATCCCTGGAGAAGGGATCGCTTTGCGGTGCATCCATTACCGGGGTACGTGCCGTCATTAACGATGGTTCCTTCCACGCCGTAGATTCTTCCGATATCGCCTTCCAACTCGCCGCTATTGGTGCCTTCAGGGAAGCCTACGCCAAGGCAAAAGCGGTTATCATGGAACCGATCATGAAGGTGACCGTGGAAGGTCCCTCCGAGTTCCAGGGGTCTGTAATGGGCAGCCTCAATCAGCGTCGCGGCATGATTATTGGTACCGTGGAGGAAGGCAATTACACGGTTGTTGAGGCTGAAGTTCCACTTTCCGAGATGTTCGGGTACTCAACGGTA
>JAHEMX010000546.1 GCA_024643445.1 Desulfobulbaceae bacterium
TTTCGTTGCAGGCCCGGATCACCCGGTTCATTTTCTGCTCCATCTCCGCGTCACCGCGCTGCACCGCATCAAAATCAAGCTTTGAGACGTTCTCGCCCTGCAGCATGCTGGAAGCGGCACCGCCGCCGAACCCGACACGATAGGCCGGACCGCCGACCTGAATGATCAGCATGCCCTTTTCAGGCACCATTTTCTCGGTCAACCGCTCATCAATCTGGCCGAGGCCCGCGGTAAACATGATCGGTTTCAGGAAGGCCCAGCGCTGCCCGTCGTCCAGACGAAGGTCAAAGGAACGGGTGAATCCCTGGATCACCGGTTCGCCGAATTTGTTGCCGTAGTCGGAAGCCCCGTTACTTGCCTCTATTTCAATGTGCAGAGGAGTGGCAAGATTTGCAGGCTGGTCACGCTCCTGCTCCCAGCGCAGAGGATAGCCGGGAATATGCAGGTTTCCGACACAATAGCCGGCTGTACCGGCCATGACAAACGCACCCCGACCCGTACCGATGACGTCGCGGATTCTGCCGCCGGTGCCGGTCTCGGCGCCGGGGAACGGGGCGACACCGGTCGGGAAATTGTGGGTTTCCGCCGTCAGCAGCAGATGATAACAACTTTTTTCCTCCTGGAACGGCGACGGCAGGCCCGGTTCCGCCGGTATGATTGTCTCTATCTGGTAACCCCGGATAACACTGGAGTTGTCCTTGAAGGCAACGACAGAGCCCTTCGGATGCGCTTTCAGCGTGTCGGCAACCAGGTCGAGCAGGGTGCCCTCCTGTTCAATCCCGTCGATCACCTGCTGCCCTTTGAAAAAACCGTGCCGGGAATGTTCGGAATTGGCATTGTTCAGGTCCATGATTTCGACAATAGTCGGGTTGCGGCCCTGCTGTTTGACAAAATAGTCGTAATAGAGGTTTCGGTCCCATTCGTCCATCGATATCCCGGGAATTTCGAGCAGACCGTCCGGACCCTTGGTCTGCAGGTCAACTTCATAGACCGCTTCCGCTTCGACACCACTCTCAAAACTGGTCAGCGGCTCAAGATAGCGGCACTCCGTCATCCGGTCGTGACGCTGATCGGCGTAAGTCTGCGGATCGATGCTGTCAGGCACCAGATAACGGCGGGAACGCTCTACCCTGGTTACCGCGTGCAAGCCGGTCGCCTGGCAGATGGAGACCATGTTGGAGGACCAGGCCGTGGCAAAGTTTAAGCGCGGGCCGACTTCAACGACCTGCCCCCCTTCCATGGTCGGCGCTTCGCTTACCGTCTCCGCCAGGAAACCGTCGGCCAGGATCAGGCGCAGACAGCCAAGCTCGGCCGCGCTCAGCGGACGATCAGACATGATGTTGAAACAATACTCCATGGACTCATCAATACGACGATATAAATGTTTTATGGCCGGTTCCATATCACAACTCTCAGAATAGATATTCACAAGGGAAACAAGAAGTGCTGACCGCTTTCAGGACCGCATTCGAAAAGAACCTGCGGTACCCTCTTTTATGTAACTGCCACCCTAGCACTAAACCGGAAAAATGTCCTCAGGAAAGTATCTTCAAAACCGGCCTGACGCGGCAGGTCTCAACGGCAGTCAGCAAGCAGCTCTCCCGGCTTCTCCAGCGGAGTCAGCTATCGACATTGAGCGCCTGGAATCGACATTTTTGTCGAATACTGCAATCAGTATCACACGTCATTCCCATACTTTTTCTCTTAGCAACCGGTCTATGCCACCGAATGTTCAACTTTTTTGCATTTCTGCTCTTCACCTGACAAAGTGGTACACATCGTGAAAGACGAGTGCAGATCAATTACAGCTCTGAGGTTCCATCTCTATCAACCATTTTCAGGAGGGTATCATGAAAAAAACCGTTCTCTTGCTTCTCATCTGCCTGCTTGCCGCCACCCAGGTCTACGGATCCGCCAAGTCCTACGGGAAAGGCGTGCAGATCAAGGAGGCGACAGCCGTCTCAGCCATACTCGACAAACCCGATCAGTATATCGGCAGACAGGTGCGTATCGAAGGCATGATTATTGAGGTTTGCGCCAAAAGAGGCTGCTGGGTCTATGTGGCCGGGGATCGTCAGGGAGAGAAGATCCAGGTCAAGGTAACTGACGGGGAAATTGTCTTCCCGATGAGTGTTTCGGGCAGTATGGGCGTGATAGAAGGAGTTGTTGAAGAGCTGAAGATTTCCCGGGAAGAGATGATAAAATACCAGCAGCACCTGGCTGAAGAGAAAGGCCAGCCGTTTGATCCCTCGACCGTCAAGGACGAACGGATGATCAGAATCATCGGCCTTGGCGCTGAAATAGAAGGATAGCAGGGTTTCTTATCGTATGAAATGGCGTGCATTGAACAACGCTGTCCATCGTGATCTCGGCTACCTCTGTTTTGGCCTGACCATCATTTATGTTATTTCAGGGGTAGCCGTCAATCACATTCAGGACTGGAATCCGACCTACTCCATCGAACGAATGACCGGCACGGTTGATCTCTCCGCCATCGATGTTCTCGACAACGGGGCCATAGCCGGGGCAGTCCTTTCCCAGCTCCAGGAGACGGGCAGCGTGAAAAATATTTTCCGGGTTGATGGCAGCGGCCTGAAGATATTTGTGGAAAACAACACCATCACGGTCGATACCCGCAACGGTTCGGTGCTGCAGGAGAAAGCGAACAAACGTGCTCTTCTCTACCACCTGAATTTCCTGCACCTGAACCATGCAAAAAAACTCTGGACCTGGTTTGCCGACATATACGCACTCGCCCTCGGTCTGCTGGCAATCACCGGCCTGTTTGTCCTGCGCGGTAAAAAGGGTATCACCGGCAGGGGTGTCTGGCTTGTCGGGACAGGTTTACTGGTGCCGATCTTTTTCC
>JAHEMX010000547.1 GCA_024643445.1 Desulfobulbaceae bacterium
CCAGATTATTCTCCTTTCTTCCTTGATTGCAGGAACATTTTTTTTCACATTTAGGGCCGGAGTGAAACTTCGCTGGCTTGTTCCCTGCTACGGCCTTTTACTGCTGTCCGTTCCGGTCGGTCTCTACAATGTAACCCTCTGGAAAGACGTTACGTTTGCGATCCTGGTCGTTTTTTGGGCACTGGTTTCCAGCTTTTTCAATTTTGCAAAAGAATGGGGGAAAGCGGTCCGCCTCAGCAGGAGTCGGGCCGTCGCTCTGCTGCTGCTCTTTATCGCCCTGCTCATATTTCGGCATAATGGGATGATATACCTGTTCGTCATGCCGCTTTTGTTTTTTGGTCTCGGTCTGGTGCGTGTGCCGCGGATGGTGTTCGTCGGCGGCTGTATTGCCGGTGTCGGTTTATTCTACCTGGTCATGTTTCCCCCGGCCGGAATCAAGGGGGCATCCTATTTCCATGATCTCAGTCTTTCTTATCTGCAGCAGGTAGAACGCGAGTCCCCGGTGAAACGAGTTATCCATGCCGCCCGGTCATATCCCCGATTATTGGACATCAACAAGAACCAGGAAGAGAGTGATTTCTGGCATTACTATCTTGGTGATCGATACGCATATTCATTTCTTCGCGAAGTCGGATGGTATGATGCCTTTGAATACATGCTGCCGGACGAGCGTCCGTTTCCCAAGCTGCGGACATGGGCGATGCAGATCTATGAAATTTCGCTGGAATATCCTTGGCTTTATTTCAGCTGGTATCCGTTCTGGCTGCTCTATCTTTTCCTGCTGAGTATCCTTTTCTACCGCTGGTTACCCCTGTCGGCAATTTTTTCGACGGTGATACTCGTACAGGTTTTCGCCTTGCTGCTTTTTGTTGGAACCGTTAACTGGCGGTACTACTATTTTGTTCTGCTAGGGGGGTATTTTTTGCTTCCGATCTGGTTGCTCGACCTGCACAATTTGAAGATGCGAAAAGCTGAACCATGAGAATATGATGAAATTTTCAGTTATTACAATAAATTATAATGGATCGGCCTTTCTGGAACAGACAATCAAGAGTGTCCTGGAGCTGCAGTCTGATGATGTTGAGCTCGAGTATATCATCGTCGACGGCGGAAGTACTGACGGATCCATTGACATCATAAACCGGTATCATGACGAGTTGGCTCACTGTATTGTTGAGAAAGATGATGGACCTGCCCACGCGATAAACAAGGGATTCAACCTGGCAAGCGGAGATATCGTCTGCTGGCTTAACAGCGATGACATCTATTATGGCGGAGCACTGACCCGGGTCCAACAGGCTTTTGCTGAAAATCCTGGTGCTTCCATGTGTTTTGGCGGCTGTGATATTATTGACGAGCAGGGCGGGGAGATCAGGAGCAGCATAACCAGATTCAAGGAACTCTTCTATCCGCTGTCAAGGCGTTTTACCTACCAATGTATCAATTATATTTCCCAGCCTTCCCTGTTCTTCAGGCGGGATATTGTTGAAAAGGTTGGGCCTATTCGGCAGGATATGGCCGCGGCCTGGGATTACGAATTTATCCTGAGGCTCTGGCATCATGGACCCGCAAAGAGGATACCGGGACGCCCTCTGGCCGCCTTTCGCTGGCATGACCAGACCATCAGTGGTCAGCACTTCCGTATCCAGTTCCTGGAGGAGTATGATGCCGCCAGAAAGGACGCCGGCAGTTTCAGTATTCAGGCGGGGATTCATTTTCTGGTATGCTGGGGCATCATCGGTATCTATTCGGCCATGTCAACCCTACGCGCCCGTTCCGGTAATAACAAACAGTGAATGCGATGAGAATCGGCGTCAATACCTTGTTCCTGGTTCCCGGAGACGTGGGTGGAACGGAGATCTATCTGCGGGAAAACCTGAAGTGCATGGTTGCCGATAACCCGGAGATGACATTTGTCCTTTTCACCAGCAGGGACAATAATCGCCTCTTGCACGTTGAGCTGTCCGGGTATAAAAATGTGGAGTTTGTTCAACTGCCGTTTATCTCATCATTCAGGCCGCTACGTATTATTATCGAACAAACACTTCTCCCCTGGAAGGCCTGGACGCAAAAAATTGATGTGCTCTGGTCACCAGGTTATACAGCACCCTTATGGTGCTCTTGTCCGCAAGTGGTTACCATCCATGATCTACAGTACAAAACGCATCCGGACGACGTGAGTTTTCTGGAACGGATAACGCTTGATTTTCTCGTTAAAAATGCGTGCCGGGTATGTAATGCCATTATAACGGTATCCAACTTCTCTAAAGATGAAGTCGTGCGTTTCAATTTTGCCCCGGCAAACAAAATTTCTGTCGTTTATGAAGCAGCAGACGATAGCTTTGGTGAAAAAATCAACAAGGATATTGCAAGGCTTCTGGATCTGCCACAAGGAGTCCCCTATATCCTTTGTGTTGCCCATACCTACCCCCATAAACGGGTCCATGTCCTGATACAGGCCTATGGATTACTTGCCGATACCATCCCTCACCACCTGGTGTTGATCGGCAAAGCGCGACGCGGTGAAGCTGAAGTGCTGAAAAGCCTTGAAGGCCTGAAGGGGCAGGAGAAGGTGCACCGGATCAATGTCCTGGCATATGATGAATTAAAGACCATCTACCAGCGGGCGGATCTCTTTGTACTGCCTTCGGAGTATGAGGGCTTCGGGCTACCGGTTCTGGAGGCACTGCTGGCCGGAGTACCAGTAATAACGACAAGAAACGCATCACTTCCCGAGGTAGGTGGAGAGCACGTGCACTATTCTGAGCAGAATAGTGCGGAATCCCTGGCTGAGTCAATGCAGCAGGCCCTGGGGTGTTCCCGGCAGACAAGAGATGAGTGGATTGACAGGGGGAAAGTCTGGGC
>JAHEMX010000548.1 GCA_024643445.1 Desulfobulbaceae bacterium
CCGGATCATTTTGAGATCGAAAAACACCCGGAAAAGTTTGTGATGCTTCCGGCCATGGCGCGAAAGCGCCGTCTGCATGTTGAAGAGCGGATGAAAAAATGCCGGCAGACAGCTGAAAGCGCACCCTACAATAGCATAGAGGACGGTGACCGGAGACGCGGTTTTATTACCTCCGGCGTCTCCTATCTCTATGTGAAAGAGGCGTTTCCCGAGGCTGCCGTGCTGAAACTGGGAATGGTCTGGCCGCTGCCGGAACAGAAGATCAGGGCTTTTGCCGCTATGGTTGATACCCTCTATATTGTCGAGGAACTCGACCCGTTTATCGAAACCCAGGTAAAGTCCATGGGGATAGACTGCATCGGTAAGCAGCTGATTTCCCCCATCGGTGAGTTAAGTACCGCCGTCGTCCGCAACAGTATTGATCCTGCCCGCGCAAAAGCGGATCTGTTTGCACCGGTCCAGCTTCCACCGCGGCCGCCGAATATGTGTCCCGGCTGCCCGCATCGAGGTATTTTCTTCACTCTTTCAAGGCTGAAGGTATTCGTCTCGGGCGATATCGGCTGTTATACCCTCGGTTTTCTGCCGCCGCTCAGTGCCCTTGACTCAACGGTGTGCATGGGCGCCTCCATACCGATGGCGCATGGCATGCTCAAGGCGATGGGCGAAGGATCCCATGACAAGGTGGTCTCCGTCATAGGGGATTCAACCTTTGTTCACTCCGGCATTACCGGACTGATCAATTCCGTCTACAACGGCTCTGCCGCAACACTCATCATTCTCGATAACCGCATCACCGCCATGACCGGTCAGCAGCCAAATCCTGCCTCCGGTGCGACCATCAACGGGGAGGCCGCCCAGTCTCTTGATCTGGAGGCATTATGCCGGGCCGTCGGCGTCAAGCATGTCCGGGTGATCAACCCGCATGACGTGCCTGAATGCCGGAAGGTGATAAAGGAGGAAGTGGCGCGTGACGAGATGTCGGTAATTATCGCCCAGGCACCGTGCGTCCTGCTGCCGGAGCTGAAGCTGAGAAAACCGGTTTCCTATTATACCAATATCGATAATTGCGTCGGCTGCACCTCATGCATCAGGCTGGGTTGTCCGGCGATCAGCTGGACACCTTTTGCTGAGGGTGAAGCAGAGGCCAGGGGATACAAAAAAAGCCAGAAAGGCTATTCCAGGATAGACGAAGTGCTCTGCAATGATTGCGGACAATGTGCCTCCCTTTGCAAATTCAACGCGATTACCAGGGGGGAAGCAAAATAATGAGTGCTATCAAGAATATTCTTTTTTCAGGTGTTGGCGGCCAGGGCATCCTGCTGGCCAGTGAGCTGACCGCAACAAGTCTGCTTGCGGCGGGTTTTGACGTTAAAAAAAGCGAGGTGCACGGCATGGCCCAGCGCGGCGGCTCGGTTACCGCCCAGCTGCGCTACGGAGACCGGGTCTACTCGCCGCTGATCGACCCTGGTAGTGCCGATATCCAGATGGCCTTCGAGATGATGGAAGCCGTTCGTTACCTGCCGTACCTGCACAAGGGGAGCACGGTCATCGTCAATACCCAGCGTATCCTGCCGCCTTCGGTGGCAACCGGGCAGGCAACCTATCCGGAAAATGTCCTTGATGAGCTGACCAGTCGCGGCATTCGTGTCATTGCCGTTGATGCCTTTACCATTGCCCAGCAGGCAGGAGAGGTTCGGACGGCCAATGTCGCGCTTGTCGGGGCCTTGTCGTCGCATCTGCCGGTCGACGAATCGGTGTTCCGGGAAATTATCGAAAAACGGGTTCCGGAGCGCTTCCGGTCGGAAAATATGAAAGCTTTTGCTGCTGGTAGAGAGGCTGGCAGTTGTTAGCCCGGATATTTCACGAGTTGAGAGCGTCGGCCTGCCTGTGGTGAACATTGCAGGCCACTGAAGCGGAGATAGTGAGAGTACTGAGTTGTTTCGATAGATACTAATGGTGCCGTAAAAAGAAAAGTTAAGTAAATTGTCTGAATCCAGAGACAATGTTCATGAAAGATTTGGGTTAGGTGTAATTCGGAGGAAAGAAGCAGATGTCGACGATCTATTGGGAAGAGGAGATTGAGACGCTACCGCGGGCGGGGCTCGAGTCAATCCAACTGAAACGGCTGCAGTCTCTGGTGGCCCGGGTCTACAAGACGGTTGAACCATACCGGGAAAAAATGGCTGCGGCCGGCATCAAGCCGGAAGATATCCGGGAACTGAAGGATCTGCAGAAACTGCCTTTTACCGTCAAGGAAGACCTGCGCGCCAACTATCCGTTCGGTATGTTCACCATGCCGCTCGATAAAGTTGTCCGGGTGCACGCCTCCTCGGGAACAACCGGCAAGCCGACCGTCGTCGGCTATACGAAAAAAGATATCGACACCTGGGCCGGACTGATGGCCCGTGCCCTCGCCTGTGCCGGAACGACCAGCGGTGACATGGTGCACAACGCCTACGGGTATGGCCTGTTTACCGGCGGTCTCGGGGCCCATTACGGGGCCGAGAAACTCGGGGCGACGGTCATTCCGGTATCCGGTGGCAATACCAAGCGTCAGATCACCATTATGCAGGATTTCGGCTCGACGGTACTGCTTTCGACCCCGTCCTATGCGCTGAACCTGGCCGAGGGCATGGAGGCGATGGGCATCGATCCGGCCTCGCTTGCACTGCGGGTCGGTATCTTCGGGGCAGAGCCCTGGAGCGAGAACATGCGCGAGGAGGTTGAACGAAAACTGAACCTGAAGGCCGTCGATATCTATGGTCTCTCCGAGGTTATCGGGCCCGGCGTGGCCATGGAATGTCTGCTGACGAAAAAGGGAATGCATATATTTGAAGACCATTTCCTGCCCGAGATTATCGAT
>JAHEMX010000083.1 GCA_024643445.1 Desulfobulbaceae bacterium
CGAAGATCGCCACGCCGGTCGTTTCACCGCCGGTGCCCGCGGTGGTCGGTATGGCAAACAGCGGCTTCAGCGGGCCCGGGATCGGCCGACCCTTGCCGATTGGCGCGTTGACGTAGAGGAGGAAATCATCGGTCGGGTAGGTTGAATAAAGGTTTGCCGCCTTGGCGGTATCGATGACCGAACCGCCGCCGAGCGCCACAAAGGAATCGACCTTGTGCTTTTCGGCAAAGGCGATAGCCTGCTTGAATGATTCGTCGGTCGGTTCAACCCGCACCTGGTCATAAAAAACATAGGCTACCCCTTCAGCCTCCAGGGAGTCGATCACGGTCTTTGTCATCGGCAGTTTGGCGATATTCGGGTCGGTCAAAAACATGGTCTTCTTCACCCCGAGATCTTTCAGATCCATGCCGATCTCAGCGGTTACACCGCGTCCGAAACGAATATTCGATGCTGCCATTTCAAAGCCAATTTCCTGGGACATTGTTTCTTCCTCCTTTCCTGTTCGTCTGGTAGTTATCTTGTAGGTAAATAAGCCTGCTGAATGGTCGTTGCTCAGTCAACGGATAATCCGTATTTCCTCACTTCCCGGCACCGTGCCAGACAATAAAATTATTCCAGTTATCCTAATCGTTTTCCTGTTCTTTTTCCAGATAAAGCGGTCCCGGCGGGCAGCCTTGTCGTTTTTATCGGTAAAAACCGCGCAGTGCTTAACAGCGGCCGGAAGAGTGTTATAGTAGAGACCTAACCACTCAGAGAACAGAGGAAAAAAATATGGAAATAACGAAGTTGGAACCCAAAATACGGCGGGGCCTTGTCGTCGTGCTGACCGGAAATGGCAAGGGAAAGACGACCAGCAGCATGGGCATGGTGTTACGGGCGGTCGGACACGGTATGAAAGTCTGCGTCATCCAGTTCATGAAGGGCGATCTCTATAGCGGGGAATGGGACGGCGTGAAACTGCTTGGCTCGCAGGTGGACTTCACTTCAACCGGCAAAGGCTTCTGCGGAATTCAGGGTAACCCCTACCCGCATTCTGAACATCGGAAAAACGCCCAGGACGCTATCGAGCTGGTGCACAGGAAGATCAATTCCGGTTCCTTTGACCTGCTGATTCTCGATGAGATCAACAATGCCCTGCAGCTCAAGCTGGTCGACCTGGAGCAGGTACTCGGTATTCTCGATAAAAGACCCGAGCAGCTACACCTGGTCCTGACCGGCAGGGATGCCCATCCCGAGGTGATTGACAGGGCGGATACGGTCAGTGAGGTCAACGAAATAAAACATGCCTATAGAAAGGATATAGAACCGCAGCCAGGCATCGATTACTAGCCAGAAGCTCTCTCCGACGGGTTCCCCGGGATGTTGTGCAGCCGCCGGGGGCGGCGCTGGCTCAGGTAGACGCCGAAAAGCACCAGTGCCGAGGCAAAATATTGCGGGATGGTGAACCGGTCTCCGAGGATGAGAAAACCGAGGACAACGGTGAATACCGGGATCAGGTTAACGTAGGCCGAGGCCTGGCTGGCCGGTATCAGGCTGACGCCGAAATTGTAGAGCAGGTAAGCGCCAAGGGTCACAAAACTGCCCAGATAGAGTACCGCCAGTGCCGGCAGCATATGGAACTCGAAGGGAATGTTGATCTCAGGTGAAATCAGGAAGAAGGCAAAAAAGACCGCTCCCACCCATGACTGTACGGCGGTCAGGAAAAGTGCCGAATATCTCGCGCTCAGATGTTTCAGCGACAGGGTATAGCCGGTTGCCGCAACCATGGCAAGAAACTCGAGAAAATTACCGAGCAGGGGGCTGGGCGCATCGGCTGAACTGTGACCGGCCAGGCTGAGCCAGCAGGCACCGCCGATGGCGACCATAAAGCCAATCACCGTCTGCAGGTAGATAATCTCCTTTAAAAACAGCCGCGCTCCAAGGGCGACGAGCAGCGGCAGCATGGCCGTGATCAGACCTGCCAGCGAAGCCGAGGTGAGCTGCAGGGCCTTTGCTTCAAAGATGAAGTAGATGCAGGGTTCGCAGGCGGCCATGAAGAGCAGATACTTGAGATCCTCCTTCCTGAAGGTTACGCGCCTGAGTTGCCGGTAAAAGAAGATAAAACAGAAACTGCCGACCAGCATACGGCCCCAGATGACAATCATCGGAGCGTACCCCGAGAAGGCGATTTTCAGCGCGATGAAGGAACTAGCCCAGAGCAGCATCGCCGTGGTGAGGCAGAGGATGGGAAGCCATCTTGCGTAAGGGGCTGCCACTGACGATCTCCTTTTTGAATTGCAGAAAAGCGGCTGTCGCTGCACCGCCGGATACAAGCGAAGCCGGATGTGTAGCATATCGATAGGGTTATTGCCAGTGGTGATTTAGCCGGTGGCTGAAACGCATTCCGTTCAGCCGGCCGGTTATGCTGGCATGGTCAGCTGCTGCGGCCGGCAACACTCCCCATGGACGGATTAGACAGCCGGGATAAAAACGGCCCTCGACAAATATGTCGAGGGGAGGTGAGTTACTGCTTGCGGTGAGCTGAAAAAACTAATAGAACTAGTCAGGTGGAGGGGGATTAACCGGCGTGCGAGACACCACTCTTGTGCGGTAAAGGCGTTGCGTCAGGCCCGGATTCCGGCGCCGGCTTCGTCTTTTTATCGTCCTTGGGGAGTCTTGTTCTTAAACGTATCTTAAACCTGAATTTGGGAGGTCGTACATGATGAAGAACATACTTGCACTCATGGTCGGATGTTTTCTGATGTCGGGGGTTGCCCTGGCAGCTGATGACTGCAAGAACCGTGGAACACTCGATGAGATGTATTGTGACGAGAACATGGATCTTGTCGCTGATACACCAAAAGACGCCAAGGACTGGAAAGATCCGAGCACCCTGGTTTTCACCTATACGCCGGTGGAAGATCCGGCAGTTTATAAAGATGCCTTTGCCGATTTCCAGAAATACATGTCTGAGGCAACCGGCAAAAAAGTTATTTATTATACGGTCCAGTCAAACGCCGCGGAGGTTGAAGCAATGCGCTCCGGCCGTCTCCATATAGCCGGTTTCTCCACCGGGCCGACCGGTTTTGCGGTAAACCTGGCGGGCTATGTGCCGATAGCCGTAAAAGGGACTGCGGACGCATTTCAGGGCTACAACCTGATTGTTGTTACGAAAAAGGACAGCGATATCAAGACACTCGATGATATAAAGGGGAAAAAAATTGCTCATACCTCGGCTTCCTCGAACTCCGGCAACCTGGCCCCGCGGGCGATCTTCCCGCAATACGGCATTGTTCCGGACAAGGACTACACGGTTGTCTACTCAGGCAAGCATGACCAGTCAATTCTCGGCGTAGCCCATGGCGATTACGACGCCGCTCCCGTTGCCTCGGACGTCTTTGACCGAATGGCGAAGGCCGGCAGGGTTAATGGCGATGATTTCCGCATTGTCTTTACCAGCCCGCGGTTCCCGACTTCCTCCTTTGGCTATGCTCACGATCTCAATCCCGAACTTGCCAAAAAGATCGTTGATGCCTTCTATGCCTACCGGTTCACCCCGGAGATGCAGAAAACCTTCGGTGGAGCAGACCGCTTCTTCCCGATTACCTACGAAAAAGACTGGAAGGTAATCAGGGATATTGCCGCTTCAACAGGTACCTCCTACAACCAGGCCGACCTGAAGAAACTGGCGGAAAAAGAGGCAAAAGCAGCCGAGGAAAAGGCGAAGAAAAAATAGCCCCTTCCCTGAAGGCAGTGCATCACGCTCGCAGGAGCGCGATGTACTGCCTGATTCAGAACATTTTATCCTATTCAACCTCCGTTACCTTGTTACAACATGACTATTGAGGCTTATACGAAACCTGACGGGCAGCCGGAACGCTCCCTGAGACTTGAACACCTGGTCAAGGAGTACACCCCGGGGAAGCCGGTTCTCAGGGATATCAGTTTTGAGGTTCGGGGGCATAGCAGCGTCGCCATTATCGGTCCGTCCGGTACCGGAAAGAGTACCCTGATCAGGTGCGTGAACAAGCTGATTCGGCCGACCTCCGGAAAGATCTATGTGAGCGGGGAAGAGATTACCCGCCTCAGCGGCCGCGAGTTACGGCATGCCCGAAGAAAGATCGGCATGGTTTTTCAGGAATTCAATCTGGTGGAGCGGCTCAGCGTTATGGAAAATGTGCTCTGCGGGCGGCTCGGTTATGTTTCATCCCTGCGGGCCTGGTGGCGGAAATACCCTCCAGGCGACATCAATAAAGCGTTTGCCCTGCTTGAGTCCATCGGCCTGGAGGATTTCGTCCAGCAGCGCGCCGACAGTCTCTCCGGCGGACAGCGTCAGCGGGTGGGGATCGCCCGGGCAATCATGCAGGAGCCGCATGTATTGCTCGCTGATGAGCCGACCTCGTCGCTTGATCCGAAAACAAGCGTGGAGATCATGGAACTGCTCGTTCATCTGTCGGCCGAGCATCGTATCCCCCTCATCATCAACATTCACGATGTCGAACTGGCCAAACGGTTCACCTCGCGGGTCATTGGCATCTCCCAGGGAGTGATTGTCTACGATGGCCCCCCGGCGGAACTGAGCAATGAGCATCTCAAGGTAATCTACGGCGGGGAAGACTGGCTGCGATGATTGAAGCAAACAGAATCCGTTACCAGAAACCATTCAGGGTGAACTGGTGGGGCCGGCTGGGCTGGCTCGCGGCCATCCTCTATGGCCTGTATGCACTCAATTACCTTGATGTTTCCTGGCTGCGCTTCATCCAGGGCCTTGGCAATGGCGCCGTGTTTCTGGGTGAGATGGTGCCGATGGATTTTTCCCGCTGGGAGCTTCTTGTCGGCAATCTTCTGGAGACCGTCGAAATTGCCGTCATTGCCTCGGCGTTCGGCGTGCTGTTCTCTCTGCCGGTCGGCCTTTGTGCAGCGAGAAACCTGATGCCGTCCTGGGTCACCTGGCCCGCCAGGACCTTCGTCGCCCTGTGCCGGTCATTCCACCCGGTCATCTTTGCTATTCTGTTCGTCAAGGCCGTCGGCTTCGGTCCACTGGCCGGTATTCTCACCCTGGTTTTTGCCTCGATCGGCTTTATCGGTAAATTGTTTGCCGAGGCTATTGAAGAGATCTCCCTGAAACCGGTCGAAGCCCTGCGGGCGGCAGGTGCGCCGTTTCTCAGTGTTATCATCTATGCCGTTGTTCCGCAGGTGCTCAATCGTTTCATCGGTTTCTCGTCCTACCAGTTTGACGCCAACCTGCGAAATTCGACGATGGTCGGCATCGTTGGCGCCGGCGGCATCGGGGGTACGCTGTTTGCCGCCTTTCAGCGTTTTGACTACGATTTCCTTGCGGCAATCCTGGTCTCTATTATAGGCCTGGTTATGCTGAGCGAGTTCATCTCCGACCGTATCAAGAGGGTATTCCAGTGACAGCGCCCGGCACCTATACCTGGCAGCGCTTTTCCGCCAGAGAGCGAATGGCGCGTTTTGTTGTCTTCTTCGGCTTCGCGGTCGCCTTGTCGGTTTCCCTGCGCACGGTGGAGGTCATTCCTGAATTCCTCTGGGATTCGCCGACCCAGATCATGGATCTGCTGAAGCGCATGTGGCCGCTGGACTATGCTTATTATCCCGGAGGGATTCACCAGGCATTGATGGAAACGCTCCATATTGCCAGTCTCGGGACGCTTCTGGCACTTGTACTGGCCATCCCTGTCGGGGTCATGGGGGCAAACAATATTGTCCGGGTACCACTGCTGAACTGGCTGGCAAAGCTGATCCTGGTTTCATCACGTTCCGTCAACACGCTGGTCTGGGCCCTGCTTTTTGTTGCGGTGTTCGGACCCGGCGCACTGGCTGGAACCGTCTGCATCGGCTTCAGGTCTGTCGGCTTTGTCGGCAAACTATTTGCCGAAGCCCTGGAGGAGGCCGATCCCGGGCCTATCGAGGCCTTGACCGCAGCCGGTGCGCCCTGGACGAGTATCTTCCTGAAGGGGTTCTGGCCGCAGGTCGCACCCGCTTTCTGGGGGATTGCGCTGTTTCGCTGGGATATCAATGTCAGGGAATCAGCCGTGATCGGCCTGGTCGGTGCCGGCGGCATCGGCATGGTGCTCGATACCGCCTTGAACCTGTTTCACTGGGACCGGGTGTCTGTCATCCTGCTCAGCATCTTTGCGGTGGTCATCATCGCCGAACTCCTGGTCACCAATATCCGCAAGCGGATCATCTGATTCCTCGGCGGGGAGTGAACGGCCTGCCGTTCATGCAAGCAGCGGGGTATTTCTGCCTGTCTCCGGCATCCCGGGTACTGCCTTCTTGCGGTGCTCTCTGCCGCCTGTTCAGGGAGCAAGCAGAAAATCCACCATCTCGGCAAAACCGAAGCCGCCTTTTCCCTTCGTCACCCAGCCCGGCTTGTGGGGCAATCTGTCTGCAAAAACCATGATGTTGGCGACACCGACTGCGTGCGGAAAATAGGCGAACATCGGCCCGTCGTTGGGTGAGTCTCCGGCGAAGATGATGTGTTCTTTCTCCTGTTCCAGATCGGTTTTAAATACCTCGGAGAACAATCTGGCGGTCATTTTCTGCTTGTTGCAATCTCCGAACCAGCCGTTGACGTGAATAGAGCTGATTTTTGCCTGTGCGCCGGCTGATGCAAAAATCTTGACGATTTTTTCGACCTCTGAGCTGGGCAGCGGAGGGACGTCCTCACAAAAATCGATGGCTAGATCAGCCTCTCGATAGGGCTGGTCGGCTGACAAGGCGGTGCCCGGGACTTCTCTGAGGATTTTTTCCTGGAGTTTCAAGAGCTCTACCCTGTCCAGTGTGCGCTGCTCGCCGGTTCTCCAGAATTGGCGAAGCATGGTTCGCTGCGTGTGGTCGTAGAAGAAGTAAAATGCCCCGTTTTCTCCAACCACCCCGTCAACCGGCCACATGCGGGCGATATGATCGCACCAGCCGGCCGGCCTTCCGGTGATCGGCACGACCCTGATCCCGGCCGCCTGCAACCGCTCCATGGCCAGATAGGCGATGGCCGGCAGCTTTCCATCAAGGGTGAGGGTATCGTCAATGTCGGTCAATACATAGCGGATCTGCCGCTTAAGTGCGGCAGGGAACGT
The DNA here is from genome assembly GCA_024643445.1 of Desulfobulbaceae bacterium. GTDB lineage: Bacteria > Desulfobacterota > Desulfobulbia > Desulfobulbales > Desulfocapsaceae > Ww85. The sequence continues at coordinate 7,080 of JAHEMX010000083.1, forward strand.
CTGAAAGGGTTCCATGCTCCTCCTTGATCCTGCACATCAGCAACGGCGCCTGTTCTGCCGGCCTTCTGTGGTCTCCTTCACGGGGAGACGATGGTTCCGCCTCAGGTGAAGCCTGCCCCGGCGGTACAGCCATAACAGTAATCGCCGGTCAGAATCGGCGTTCCTTCCGGCAGGGCGGTGATAGCTGAGACGTGAACAGGTGTCCCGCTATAGGGCATGTCTGCGGCGAGATTAAAGTCGCAATCGTAGAGATAGCCATCCCAGGAAACACTGATAAGGTTCCTGCACATCAACCCCTCTATGGTGGCTGGGTTAAAATTGCCTGACAATGTTTTAAGGTAGTCCTCCAGGTTGCCCGATTTTTCCAGCCAGGCCCTGAATCTGCCAAGCGGGATATTGGCAAAGGTGAAAAGATTGTTGAAATGGAGGTTCCAGCGCCTGGCCAGATCGCGCTTGAACCTTTTTTCCGCCTGACATTGCTCTGCCGGCATAAATGCCCCGGTTGGATTGGAGACCAGGTCGAGCTCCAGCCCGCTGCCCTCCATGCCATAGCCCATGTCGTTCAGTTTTTTCAGCATGTCAAGAGACTGCTGCCAGACACCGTCGCCGCGCTGCGCATCCGCCTGTTTTTTGTTTATGGACGGAAAGGAGGCGATGAGGGCTATTCCTCTTGCAGCGCATAAGCTCAGGAGCTCGTTATACCTGGGTTTAAGCAGGAGGGTGAGATTGGTTCGGAGCATGACCTTGTCGACCAGGCTGCAGAGTCGATCCAGCAGGTAAGGCAGGTCGGGGGCAAGCTCCGGCGCGCCACCGGTAATATCGGCCGCCGAAAAGGAAAGCCGCTCGGCAAAGTCGCAGATATCCTGCATGGTAGCCCGGCTCATCAGCTCGGTGCGTCCCGGAGAGGCGTCGAGATGGCAGTGTTTGCAGGCAAGGTTGCAGACCCTGCCGACATTGACCTGCAAAATCGCGGTCTTCCCCCGCAGCAGACTGAGTTGGTGCGCCGCCAATGTTGACTGGAAGGTTGCTACCATTCTTTTTCTCCGAACGCTGTTACAGAGAGACTTTATGACAGTTATTCATCATCTGGACCCCATGTACCAGGGATGCCCCCCCCCTGATGGCACAGGTGACATGAATCGCTTCCGTCATTTCCGCCTGGTTGGAGCCCTTTTCCAGGCAGTCTCTGGTATAGGCATCAATACAGTAGGGACATTGGACGGCGTGGGCAACCGCCAGCGCAATGAGCGATTTCTCACGGGCGGTGAGCTCACCCTCGGCAAAAACCGCACCGTAATAGTCAAAAAATTTTTGCGCCAGTTCCGGTGCCTCTTCGCCGATTTCTGCAAATTTGCTCAGATCTTTCGGGTTGTAATAGGTTTCCATCGCTAAACTCCTTTGCCGGATGTGGAAAATGGTTATTATATAGGGTACTTTTATAATCAGATCAATCGTTCGAGATCAAGGCACGTCAGAAATCTTGCGGCCGGGCCTTCTGCCAGAAGCGCCCTCGGGGTGCACTCCTCTGCCGGGGATAACATTCTGGGCATAGCGCAGAGACCGGGCGAAGAAGCGATTATTGAAGATGGCCTACAGTCGTGTCATCTGGATAGATAACAGGACAGGGGAAATTATTCCATTCTGAAAAAAACTATTTCACATTATCAGACGGCGGGAAACAGCAGAGATCCTCTTCCCGTTCATGGAAGCATTCCCTGTTTATTGTACGATAAGGATGAACGCCAGGGGTGGTGCTATGATAATCAGAGGAGATCGCGAGTCGCTTGAGAAGACAGCAGGCAGGTTGCTGGCCGAGATGATCAGCCGGTTTCTCCGGCAACAGCCCGTTGTCGTGCTCGGTGTTCCCGGCGGCAGGAGTGTCGCTTCGGTGTTGCGTCATCTCGGTGAAGAACCGGTCGAATGGGACCTGGTGCATCTCTTCATGGTTGATGAGCGTTTTGTGGCGCTGGACCACCCCGACAGTAATTTCAGCACGGTGGCAGCAGCGGTCAGGGGGGTCATGAAGAATGAAAACCTCCATCCTTTCAGGTATGATCCTGCCTCGGTTGAGGACAATCTCGCTGCCTATTATCTTCAACTTGCCGGGTATGACGGGAGATTTGACGCCGTTCTGCTCTCGAGCGGCGAGGATGGTCATGTCGCCTCATTGTTTCCGGCGCATGAAACGATCCTGAACCCTGCCGAGTCGTTTATCCATACCCTCAGCGCACCAAAACCGCCGGCTGCCAGAATGTCCGCTTCCCGAAAGTTGCTTGAACATGCCCGGGCAGCGGTACTGCTTTTTCTCGGCCCGGAGAAGCAGGACGCCTTTCGCCTGTTTAACGACGAGACCAAGCCTGTTGAGTTATGCCCGGCGAAGCTGGTCCGGGAAATTTCCGAGCATTATATTCTCGCCCAGGAGGATGCGTGATGGCTGCTGACACCCCGATGATCGTCATTTTCGGTGCGACCGGCGATCTTGCCAGGCGTAAACTGATACCAGCCCTGTATCGACTGATGCAGCGGGGTGAACTATCCGTAAACACGCCGATTGTCTGTCTGGGGCGTAAAGAGTATTCCGACGACCAGTTTTTTAAAGAGTTGCAGATTGAGCGGTTCATTCCTTCGACCGCACCATCCTTTCTTGAGCAGTTGCAGAGCTGTATCCACTACCTCTGTTTTGATCTTGCCAGCGGAACAGCCCAGGAAATACAACGAATGCTGCAGGAAATAAGACGAAGCAGCGGCTGTGCCGGCAATACCCTTTTTTACCTGGCATTGCCGACCTCGGCCTTTTCACGTGCCGCTCACCTGATCCATCCCTTGCTGGCAGAAAAAGGCTGGAAACGTGTTGTCTTCGAGAAGCCGTTTGGCCAGGATCTGGCCTCGGCCGAACAGCTGAACTTGGACATCGGCTCTGTTCTCAGCGAGGAGCAGGTATACCGGGTGGATCATTACCTTGGCAAGGAACTGGTACAGAACATCCTTTTCCTGCGATTCCACAATGAAATTTTCTCCTGTGCCTGGAACAGCAGCGCCATCGATCAGGTGCAGATTACGGTGAGTGAAGCACTCGGTGTCGAGGAGCGCGCCGGCTATTATGACGACAGCGGTGCGATCAGGGACATGGTGCAGAACCACCTGCTCCAGCTCCTCTGCTTTACGGCCATGGAACCGCCCCGCACCGGGCATGGAAATGCCATCAGGGACGAGGCGTCGGCAGTACTGGCAAAACTCAGGCCGCCGGAAGCCGGCGATGTGATTGTCGGACAGTACGGACCGGGGAGTAGTGGTGATGAAAGCTACCGGGGCTATCTGCAGGAAAAAGATATCCCGGACGATTCTGCTACCGAAACCTATGTCGCATTGCGGGTCTGGGTGGACAGTCCGAGATGGCGGGGGGTACCCTTTTACCTGCGTACCGGCAAGAGGCTGGGCCGGCGCTACGCCGAGATAAGGATCGTTTTTAAACAGCATCATCTGAATGGACTCGTCCTGCATGGCCAGCCCAATAGTATCATTATCCGAATTCAGCCGGA
>JAHEMX010000549.1 GCA_024643445.1 Desulfobulbaceae bacterium
GGAGCCTGAGCATGAGCTCGTCATAATCAACCTGGTGACCGTCGAATTCGGGACCGTCGACGCAGGCGAATTTGGTCTCTCCGCCAACGCTTACCCGGCACCCGCCGCACATACCGGTACCGTCAACCATAATAGGGTTCAGGCTGACCAGCGTTTGCACGCCGAATTCCCTGGTAATGTTGCTCACCGCTTTCATCATCGGCACAGGACCGATGGCGACCACCTGCTTGATGTCTTCCTTCTCGAGTATTTCTTTCATGACCTGCGTCACGAATCCGTGATGACCGTAAGAACCGTCATCGGTGCAGACACGCAGATCATGGGAGGCGCTTCTCATCTGTTCTTCAAGGATAAGGAGGTCTTTGGTCCGGGCGCCGATAATACAGGTGACCTCGTTGCCGATCTCCTTGAGGGCCCTGGTGATGGGATGCAGGACCGCTACGCCGGTTCCTCCGCCGATGCAGATGACCTTGCCGATCTTTTCAAGATGCGTGGCCTTGCCCAGCGGGCCGATGACATCCTGGAAGGAGTCGCCCTCCTTCATGTCCCGGAAGAGCGCGGTGGATTTTCCGACGACCATGTAGATGATCGTGATGGTTCCTTTCAGCTTGTCGGTTTCCGCCATGGTCAGCGGTATTCTCTCACCGTTCTCGTTGGCTTTGAGGATGACGAACTGACCGGGCAAGGCTTTTTTCGCGATCAGGGGCGCCTCGATCTCGTTGAGGATCACCGTACCTCCAGCCATTTCTTCGCGTCTAACGATTTTGAACATGTCCACCTCCGGCCTTGGCCTTAAACACAATTGGGTTTGAAAGCATCAGCCGCCCCGCTTGAGCACCCCCCGGAAGGGTCGCTGAAACGGTAACGAACCGCTGCTTTGTTAGGCTGTTTGTGCGGAAAAAAGCCCAGATCCTTTTTGTTAACAGCTCATGGGAGGGTACTTCTTTTAAGCCTTCTTTTCAATGACCTTTTATCGCCTGAGCGGGCACCATTGGTTTGATATAGTTGATAAATATTTTCCACTCTGGTTCTGGTTCTGGTATGGCCAGTGGGAAATACGGTGTATCTGTAAAGGGCCGGGAGACAGCTCTGTTGTTAAGGTGGTATTACCAGCCGTTGCCGCCTGGTAGACAGTATATCACTTTTATTGTTCACCGTGATCGCAAGAAATGATAAAGGCAGTGGCGCTTTCTGGCCGAACAGTCTTCTTTGTTTGCCTGTCGAGGATTCAGCAGGTACGATGGGCAGGTTGTCTTGCTGTTGTCCAGGGTCGCAAAGACGTGGAGAAATAACTATTGTTTACGGGAGGGGAATGAGCTACCATCGGGCTGGAGAGGCGGGCAGGATAATGGTTAATTCGTTTGAGGCCTTGTCGGATGGTTGGATATTAATACAGACAAGGGGGTAAGATATGTGCCAGATAAGTGTTTTCGTAGAAAAAGACGGTGTTGAAGAAAAACGGTTTGATGATGTCACAAGCCTTGGGGTTGATGGAACGGATATCCGGGTTTCAACTCTTTTCGAGGGTGCGACTGAGATCAAGAATGTTTTTATCAGCTCTATTGATTTCATGGCAGGCAGGGTTTTATTGCAGAAAAAGGCCTGACGGGAACTGGCCTTCGAACTATTGATAGAGCAGGTTATCAGGAAAGGGAATGAGATATGGACAACACAGAGAAATTACGTTTACTCCTGCAGCACTGGATTGATCATAACGGGGGGCATGTGGCGGAGTTTGCCAAATGGAAGGAACTGATGGCTGAAGACGAGAAGAAGAATGCCGTCAACTCGCTGGAAATGGCCATGCAGCAGATGAACAAGGTGAGTGAAACGCTGCAGAACTGCCTCGATGATCTCGGTGGACCTGCCGGGTCTTCCGGTCACTCACACCATCACCATCATCACGACTGAAAAGATTCTGTCGCGGTCTAACGGATCGGTTGCGCGTGAACTCGGCAGTTTTTGCCTTGTTCACGCGCAACCGATCAATCAGTCAATTTTGCATTTTGCAGGATTGAACGTATTCTTGCAACCGGCGCAGGTAATCTTCTTATCCATCTCGTCTGAGAATATCTCCGACTCTCTGCCGCATTCCGGACATTTGATTTTTATCTCTGCCAGTGATTTATTGCTTTCAAATCCGGGGCAATGCTGTTCAGCCATGGGAAACCTCCTTGTCAAGGGTTCTGATTTTGTACTATTTCTTTTTTATCGAGCGTTTTACCGCCTTTCTCAGCCATAAAAAAGATGATGCAGGACGAACGAAATTTGCAGTAGATTTCCGGATCACTACAGTGGAGGCATTCTTCGCATAGAAAGTAATCATGCTTGAAGCATTTATATCCTGTCTCCCGATCGGGGTGATTTTTACATTTTCCCATTCTTGTAATCCATCTCCTCGCTTGCTATGTTTTGTTTTTTCGTTATTAATATTTCTTACTATAGACATCCTGCTTAACTTTAACAGAAAAAAAGGAAAGGGTCCTGGGCTTGTCGGTAAAAGGACGAGTCCGGGATTAAGGTCTTGTGTATCACTCTATAGGGGGATGAAAGAGCCGAGAGCCCCTGACCAAGGCTGGCTTTCTTCCTGAACAGCGGAAAATAACAAGGGGGTCATCTATGTCTATTATCTGTATCTCACGTGGAAGTTATTACCGTGGTCGGGATGTAGCCCATAAGGTAGCAGAGATGCTCGGCTACCAGGGTATTTCAAGGGATTCTCTGCTGGCCTCGAGCGATGAGTTCGATATCGCCGAGATCAAGCTGATGCGTAATATCCAGCATGTCACCCAGATTCTGGAACGATATTCATTCGGGCGTGAACGCTATGTTAATTTTATTTCTTCGGCTCTGCTGCA